>DUCA01000066.1 GCA_012960055.1 Cycloclasticus sp. | reverse complement strand
AACGCTTATACTAGACCTTCAACAAGCAACCTAACTAAACTCTATGAATTATTCCGCTGTATTCGCCCTAGGCGCTGGCATTGTTGTGCTTATTTATTTTGCACGTATTTATTTATCACGCTTCAAACTAATCGGTGAACCGAACCCTGCGAGAAACATAGGGGGTGAAAGCCAGCCTTGGCAAGTATTCTACTTTTACAGCCCTCGTTGCGGCGCGTGTAAAAAAATAACACCCGCGATTGAAGAACACGCCAAACATCATGAGCAAGTCAACGCCGTGGATGTTTCTACGGACTTAGCGTTAGCACAAAAATTTAACATCCGCACGACGCCTACGGTGGTTTTTGTTGAGAAAAACATCGTCTCAGACGTTCTATTAGGCACAAGTGCGCTACAGGCCATTAATGACTTTATTCAGGCACAAAAAAATAAAGCAGGAAACGACTAGCGTTTCCTGCTTGGAAATATCTCCGATCGTTAGAATTTAAACGTCAGCAATATTTAACCAACTGTCATATTTATGACAGCACGGTACTTGTCATTGCTATGGCAATTGTTGCCAACGTTTTAAATCGTCAGTCACGTCTACGTCCCATAACTGTGGCAACAAGCCATAACTCAAATTGCAACGCTCTATCGCTGCTATATTTTGAGCCAACGTGTCAGCAACGCTCCATCCCACATCGCTAAACATGTCTTGATTTACCTCACCCGCTCCCACAAGAATATAACCACCGTCTTCAACCGGACCAAAAACTATATTTTTGACACTGATCACTTCAAATGCCTGTTCGACATAACCCGCTGATATAACGGGGCAATCCGTACCGATTAACACCACTTTATCGGCAACCTTCCCCCCCTCGCTAAGTGCATACAGCATGCGTTCACCCAAGCCCTCTCCACACTGAGTTTTAAGTCTTAACCCGTATTGCTCAGCCAACGATTTAAAAACCCAGTGATGAGTATCTGGCGCACACCACAGTTCTACCTCCCAATTTTCAGACCGGCTATTCTTAACTGTGTTGACTAAAAGGCGGTTGTACACCTCACATGCTTGCTGCTCACCGATACCTGCCGCCAGTCGGGTTTTTACCTGGCCCTGCACAGGCGCTCTGGCAAATATTTGTAGTAATTTTAGAGGCATGCCGTTATTTAATTCACTTTTGCGATTTGCTTTTAATTCTAACCTGAGCACTAATAATTTATACTAGCGCTATATTTATAAACCATCTTACGTAATGAACCCTGATTTAGCCCTCTTACAACCGTATCCGTTTGAAAAACTTGCTCAATTGAAAAGTTGCGTTACGCCTCCCGCGCATTTGAACCATATTGCATTATCAGTCGGTGAACCGAAACACCCCACGCCGCACGTCATTTCTGAAGCACTGCTGGAGCACTTGCACGGTTTAGGGCAATACCCAACCACCCGCGGACTGGATGCATTAAGAGAAAGCATCAGCACCTGGCTTTGCCGCCGGTTCGATTTAAAAACCAGCGATATCAACCCACAAGAACACATACTGCCGGTCAGTGGTACCCGTGAAGCTTTGTTTTCCTTTGCTCAATGCATCATTGATAAGCAACAAGGCGGCATTGTGGCGATGCCTAACCCGTTTTACCAAATTTACGAAGGAGCGGCATTACTAGCGGGTGCCCAACCGTATTTTATTAATTGCGATGAGAGCACTCATTACCTGCCAAACTACGACGATGTTGACGAAAAAATCTGGCAACAATGCCAGCTTCTTTATATCTGCAACCCAGGCAACCCAAGCGGCGCTGTACATAGCAACTCGCAATTACGACATTTAATCAAACTCGCGCACCGTTATAATTTTGTGATTGCTGCGGATGAGTGCTATTCGGAAATTTACCCTGAAAACGGCGTAAAACCCTCGGGATTATTGCAAGCAAGCGCGGCCATGGGCAATAAGAACTTTGCACGTTGCGTGGTATTCCATAGCTTGTCTAAACGTTCTAATGCGCCCGGTTTACGATCTGGCTTTGTCGCCGGCGACCCAAGCATCATCGGTGAGTATTTCCGTTACCGCACTTATCACGGTTGCACCCTACCCGTGCCAACGCAATACGCGAGCATTGCCGCTTGGTCGGATGAAAAGCACGTGGAACACAACCGAACGCTGTACCAGCAAAAATTCACCAGCGTAATAGACATCGTTGGCGACAGCATGCCGCTTAAACGACCCGACGCAGGTTTTTATTTATGGGCTAAAACCCCCATTGCCGATGATCTATTCGCGCAAAAACTGTATGAACAACAAAATATCACCGTGTTACCCGGCCAATACCTGTCACGCGACACGAATAACGGCAACCCCGGCAAAAACCACGTCCGCATGGCGCTGGTTGCCCCTGTTGACGAGTGCGTAGATGCTGCCAATAGAATTAAACAATTTATTCAATCACTTTAAAATAATTAGGAACAGACCCCATGCAAAACCTTGAAAACATCATTAACGAAGCCTTTGAAAACCGTGCAGACTTCGATTCAAAAACCGTTTCAGCTGACATACGCAGCGCCGTTGAAAACGCATTGGCGTTATTAGACAGTGGTGAAGCACGTGTTGCCGAAAAGAAAGACGGCGAATGGGTAGTAAACCAATGGCTAAAAAAAGCAGTATTACTGTCATTCAAAATTAATGACAACCGCGTAATGGATGGCGATAACAATGGCTACTACGACAAAGTAGAAACAAAATTCGCCAACTATACAGAAGAAGATTTCAAAAAAGGTGGCATGCGCGCCGTACCGGGCTCAGTCGTTCGCGCCGGTTCATACATTGGCCCTAACGTGGTCTTGATGCCATCGTTCGTAAACATTGGTGCTTATGTGGACAGTGGCAGCATGGTCGATGGCTGGGCGACGGTTGGTTCGTGTGCACAAATCGGTAAAAATGTGCATTTATCGGGTGGCGTGGGCATTGGCGGTGTATTAGAGCCGTTGCAAGCTGGCCCAACCATTATTGAAGACAACTGCTTTATCGGCGCACGTTCAGAAGTGGTTGAAGGCGTTATCGTTGGCGAAGGCTCGGTTATTTCTATGGGCGTTTACATCGGCCAAAGCACAAAAATTTATAACCGAGAAACAGGCGAAACTATGTTCGGCCGCGTTCCACCTTATTCTGTGGTTGTGCCGGGCAACTTGCCTTCTAAAGACGGCACTCACAGCCTTTATGCAGCGATTATCATCAAAACAGTGGATGCTAAAACACGCAGCAAAACTGGCTTAAACGACTTATTAAGGGATTAATATGTCCGTTGTTATGTACGGCATTAAAAACTGCGACACCATTAAGAAAGCCAGAAAATGGCTGGACGCGAATGGTGTTGAGTTTGTTTTCCATGATTACCGAAAAGATGGCCTAACAAACGAGCTATTAAACACGCTCGAGTCATCATTAGGTTGGGAAGCCATGGTCAACAAACGCGGAACCACGTGGCGCAAACTACCCGACGAAACGAAAGACTCGATGGATAAAGCGCTTGCCGTACAAACCATGTTAGATAACCCCGCAATCATCAAGCGCCCTATCCTGGATACCGGTAAGGCGCTTGAACTCGGGTTTTCTGACACGACATACCAACAATTCTTTACATCATGAGCGACACTTTAATACTCACTCAAGCATTGCTTAAAAAAATATCTTTAACGCCGGAAGATGACGGTTGCATGGACTTGATGGCCGATTACCTTCAACAGCGTGGCTTTGCAATTGAATGGATGAACTTCGGCGACACCAAGAACATGTGGGCACGCCGTGGCACCACATCACCCGTGTTTGCTTTTGCAGGCCACACCGATGTGGTTCCCACAGGTCCACTTGCAGAATGGGACACACCACCTTTTGAACCGACCATTAAAAATGGCTTAATTTACGCCCGCGGCGCAGCAGACATGAAAGGCAGCTTGGCCGCCATGTTAACTGCGTGCGATACCTTCATTGCCGAACACAGCAATCACGCAGGGTCTATCGCTTTTTTAATCACCAGCGATGAAGAAGGCCCAGCCACCAATGGCACAGTCAAAGTCATGGAAGCGCTTGAAGCACGCGGCGAACACATTGATTATTGTATTGTTGGCGAGCCGTCTAGCCACAAACAATTTGGTGACATGGTACGCGTTGGCCGACGCGGATCAATTAATGGCTATCTAACGTTAAACGGCAAACAAGGCCACGTCGCTTACCCTGAGTTAGTTGAAAATCCTATTCACGGCCTAGCGCCTATTTTGTCTAAATTAACCAGCGAACGCTGGGATGAAGGAAACGACTACTTCCCACCCACCAGTTTTCAAATATCCAACATCAATGCTGGCACAGGGGTAGAAAACGTCGTCCCAGGCGAATTAAAATTGGTGTTCAATCTGCGCTTTTCGAGCGAACTGACGCCTGAAGTAATTAAAAGTCGCATCACCCATATTGTCGATCAACACTCAGACGAGTATGAACTCGTGTGGCGACTCTCCGGTCTGCCGTTTATCACCGAACGTGGCGAACTTACAAACGCGGTTGAAAAAGCGGTGCATGACGTCACCGGCATAAAACCAGAACTATCAACCGGCGGTGGCACATCAGACGGTCGATTTATCGCCCCGTATGGCGTGCAACTGATAGAGCTTGGCCCCATCAACGAAACCATTCACAAAATAAATGAATGCGTTAGCATCAATGATTTGGATAGTTTATCGACAACTTATCACAAAGTTTTAGAAAATATTTTATTTTAAGAAAACAAGATAACTAGCTGAATTATATGGAATTTGATTACGATTTAGTCGCCATCGGCGGCGGCAGCGGCGGTATCGCAGGTGCTAACAGAGCAGCCTCTTACGGCGCTAAATGTGCGGTGATTGAACAAGCACGATTGGGCGGCACATGCGTTAATGTCGGTTGCGTGCCTAAAAAAGTCATGTGGTTTGCAGCAGCAACCGCGGACGCCATTCATTCAGCCAGCAATTATGGCTTTGATGTTTCTTTAAACGGTTTTGATTGGAACGAACTAAAACAAAAACGAGATGCCTACATTGAGCGGCTCAACGGCATTTACGCCAATAACCTAAACAATAACGGTGTTGACCATATCGAAGGCAGTGCGTCATTCATTGACGCCCACACCATCCAAGTTGGCGACAAAAAAATTACCGCAGAACGCTTTTTAATCGCAACCGGTGGCAAACCATCTATTCCCGATATCCCTGGCGCAGAATATGGCATTACTTCCGATGGCTTCTTCGAACTTGAAAACCAACCTAAACGTGTAGCCGTTATTGGCGCGGGTTTTATCGCCGTTGAACTAGCCGGTGTATTCCAATCACTCGGCACACAAACCAGCCTTATCATTCGCGGCGATCATGCACTAAGGCAATTCGACTCCATGCTAGGCACAGAATTGGCAAAAGCCATGCGCCACCAAGGCATGCAACTAGAAACCCATACATCCCCTACCGCTATCACCAAAACAGACAACGGCCAGTTCATCATTCATACTGCCAACGGGCAGCTAGATGGCGAATTTGATGAAGTGCTTTGGGCCATAGGCCGTGAAGCAACCACCGACGGACTGAACCTACAAAATACCGGTATAGAAACCGATAAACGCGGTTTCATCCCCACCGATGAATGGCAAAAAACCACGCAAGATAATATCTTTTCCGTTGGCGATGTCACCGGCAGAATCGCACTAACACCCGTAGCCATTGCCGCTGCACGCCGCTTAAGCGACCGTTTATTTAACGGACAAGTGGACAGGAAACTCGACTACAACCTAGTACCAAGCGTCATCTTCTCCCACCCCGCCATTGGCACCGTTGGCATCACAGAACAACAAGCCAACGAACAATACCCAGGCGA
>DUCA01000065.1 GCA_012960055.1 Cycloclasticus sp. | reverse complement strand
ATTAATGATTTGATGATTTAATGGTTTGAAAATAGCGCATCAAATCTTTTAAGTCTAGATATTATTGTTTTTAACGCTTGGAGCGAGTACTGAGTACGGTTTAGAATAAAGAGTTAGTTGTATAAAACAAAATTGGTATAGTAAATGCTTTATCAATTTGGATAAGTCATCACATTGAGGGGAAAAATGAAATTTCACGCATTGTTAATACCGTTAACCTGTTTAACGTTAATGGCCTGTGAAGCACCATTGGTGCTGGACGGTGTAGAGCAGTCAAAAAAACAACCGATACATCGCACCGATCGTATTCAAACAGCCGCCACCTCGGGTGATGATGTGGTGATTGCAGGTATTGGTTTTATTTTAAACTCTAACGATGCAGGTAAAACCTGGGAGCGCACACAACCGGAAGGCTTGCCGGCATTTCTTAGCGCAACCATCTGCCCCGATAACACGCAAGTACTTGTAACGGCTGAAAAGCAGGCGTGGGTATCTAGCGATAAAGGTAAAACCTGGCAGGCTAATGATTTGCTAACAGAAGAAGCGCCGCAATACCTCAGTTGCTCACCCGATAATACCTTATGGGTTGCAGCAAGCTTTAGCACCATTTTGAACAGTGCTGATCAAGGTAAAACTTGGCAACAAACCACGTTTGATGAAGACTTGATTTTCACTTACGTTAATTTCTTTGATGGCCAACATGGCGTGGCAGTGGGTGAGTTTGGTGCGGTTTATAGTACCGAAGACGGCGGTGAAAACTGGCTTCAAAAAGAAGAGCCAATCCCCAATGAGTTTTTCCCATTAGCGGTTAGCTTTGCCGACAGTCAGCACGGCTGGGTGGGCGGTTCTAGTGGTGTTATTTTCCATACTGCCGATGGCGGTGACACCTGGGTAAAAGAAGAAACTGCTACGGATGCGCCTATCTATGGTTTATTGGCTAGCCCGTTGGGTGTTTATGCTACGGGTGGATTTGGAACCTTCCTTGAAAGAAGTGTCACGTCAGATGGCGTTGCCACATGGGCGCGTTCTAGTGCCGTTGCGACAAGGTTTTACCTAAGAGCAATTGCGCCGTTGGGTGACAAGCAGGTTATTTTAGGTGGTGGTGCGGGTACGCTTCAAACGTTGATTGATGATGGTTCAGGTCAGCTTGCCATTGCGAACACTCAGGAAGGAGAATAATTGTGGGTGCAATAACAAACCAACTTAAAAAAATTGACCGTTTGGTGTTTGCCTTTCCAAAGGTAACGGCAGGGGTTATTTTGGCGATTAGTGCATTCTTTGCGATGCAAATTCCTGCGGTAAAAATGGTGTCTAACTTTGCGGATTTATTGCCACAAGAGCACCCTTATATTCAAACGCATAACACGTTAACCGAAACGTTTGGTGGCGCTAACACCGTGATTGTGTCTATTAAGGTAGATGAGGGAACGGTTTTCACCAACGACGTATTGGCTAGAATTAAGCGTTTAACGGACAAAGTTGATGCGCTACCGGCGGTTAACCATAACTTGGTGAACAGCTTAACGCACAGAAATACACGCCGTGTGTGGTTGAACGAATATGGCACAATGAAGTCCGCGCCTTATTACGACCCGCTTAAAGAGCATTATTCTGACGAAGAATTGCAAGCCATGCAAAATCAGGTGGTGGCGAATCCACGCGTTTACGGCTTGTTAGTGTCACCGGATTTAAAGTCGGCGCTTATTAAAGGCACGTTAAACGAAGGTGATTTAGATTACGAAGAGGTGTTTACCGCCTTAACAACGCTGCGTGATGAGGAGCAAGCCGACGGCTTAACTATTTACGCCAGCGGTCAGCCGGTATTGGTTGGTTGGGTAACGTCCTATGTGAGCGAAGTGATTCAGATTTTTGGTTACACACTCGCTATTTTGCTGATTTTATTAGTCGCCTACTTCAGGAAATTTTACGGTTTGTTATTACCGTTCATTGGTATTTTGCTAACCACCACGTGGGGCTTAGGCATGTTGTCATTGCTGGGTTATAACCTAGACCCACTCATGCTCGTGGTGCCGTTCCTTGTGTCCGCTCGTGCGATGTCGCACGGTGTGCAAATTGTGGAGCGTTTCTATACTGAGCTGGGCGAAAGTGGCGATAAACAAGAAGCGGCGCGTAATACATTTGAAGGCTTGTTTAGACCGGGTTCATTAGGTGTTATTTCCGATGCGATTGGTTTATTGCTTATTTCGCTAGGTTCTGTGCCAATCAACGACAAGCTCGCTATTTATGCGTCATTATGGGCAGGCAGCGTGATTGTCACCGTGCTTATTTTCTTGCCTGTATTGCTTGAAATCTTGCCGCAAAAAGGTGAAAAATCAACAGAGCATCCGATTTTGGAAAAACTGTTTCCAGTGGTGTCAAAAATCTCTTGTACGCGTCAAGGTGCGCTCGCGACGTTGTTTGTTTCACTGGGCTTGGTGATTGGCGGTGTTTACTTAAGTTCCAAAGTGCAAATTGGTGAGGCAGAATCAGGCTCGCCTTTGTTGTACGCAGATCATGATTACAATGTCTCGTCGCAAGCCATCAACGATGCATTCCCTGGCTCAGAAGAAATGTTTATTCTCGCGCATTCAGATAAACCGCACGGCTTAAAACACCCAGAGGCGATTAAAGCCTTGGCGGATTTTCAAAACTACATGATGCTTGACCCTGATTTAGGCGGCACCAAAGGCTTGCCAGATTTGCTATCGCAAGCCAGTCGTATTATTCGTAATGATGACCCGCGTTGGCTGGTGTACCCTAAAGATGAATTTGAATCAGGCGGTTTAATGTTCGCCTATATGATGTCTAGCCCCATTCCGGGTGCGTTGTTAGAGTTCATTGATCCTGATGAGCAAAACGCCAATATTGTTTTCTATTACAAAGACCATAAAGGCGAAACTATCCGCCGTGCGATCCATATGGTTAAAGAGTGGAGTAACAGTGCGGCAGCGCAAGTAGAAGGCTTCTCGCTTAAATTGGCGGGTGGTCTAATTGGTGTAACCGCAGCGGTTAACGAGGCATCTTACGAAACTAATATCGTTGTTATTCCACTGGTGTTTTTATTAATTCTTGTGTTTGTAACAGCGTTTTACTTCTCTGTTCACGCCGGTTGGCTGATGTTATTAGCCATGGGTTTCGCCACGACATTAACCTACGCCTACATGGGCATTGTTGGTTTAGGTATTAATGTGAATACCGTGCCGATTTTGGCCGCCGGTATCGGCATTGGTGTGGATTACTCCATCTATATAATGGATAAGATTAAAGAGCAGTACGCCAAACTCGGTAGTTTTGAAGCGGCTATTCAAAAAGCCATTAACACCACGGGTGTGGCCATTGGCTTTACCGCGTTCTCGTTAATTGCTGGGGTTATTATGTGGGTGTTGTTATCCACCATGCGTTTCCAAGCAGATGCAGCTATGTTGCTCATTGTTATGTTGTTATTAAACGCCTTGGCGGCAATGTTCTTGGTGCCAGCATGGGTAATGATCTTTAAGCCAAAATTCATTCAAGAAAAATAATCATGATACGGCCCGGTAATTAGTCCGATTATCGGGCCTAAATGATTGAATGATTTTTTGTTCTGAAGAAATTTACCGCAACAAACTATACGACTAAAGTCTAATGTCTCATCAATGTTGTTGTGTTTTTGATACGAAGTAGTATAACTGCAACGTTATGTGTGGTTTTTTGCCCGTTTGTTGGGTAGAAAAAGATTTATTTTATAAAAGATCGAGGAGATTCTATGAATAATAACAAATGGCACATCAAGCCATTAACAACTGCTTTTGCACTCGCAGGGCTGATTGGTTTATCGCTGTCGCAACAAGCCGTTGCGTCAATCGACACAGGCGACGACACACTGGAAATCAGTGGTTTCGTTGAAAATGCAACGTACTTTCGTAATAAAGTAGGTTTATCAAAATTCCGTAATACACTTCAATTAGAAGGCACAAAAATTCTCGGTAAAATTGGTGCGTTCGATGAATTCAGTATTAATGGCACATTCCGCGCGACCTACGATGGTGTATATGACCTAAACTCTGATGAGTATGGTGATGGTGCGGGTGGTGCGATTGTAATCGAACAAATTGGTGTGCCAGCAGGTGTCGCTGCTCCTGTTGCAATACCGGCTGCTCAGGCCCCGTGGGGTCTGGGTTTGCCACTTGCAAACTACGGTATCGTAGGAAGTCCAAGGAACCCAAATAGTGGATTGATAGTCTTAGGTGAGACTTTACATGACACTGATGGAGGCGTGGCATTTGGTGTGCCAGTTCGTCCGTGTGATAAGGATTCTAGAGGCTGTTTAAATAACTATATGGACGATTCATTGAACGAATTACGTTATTCAGACTTTAATGACCGTTGGGATTTTATACGTGAGTTATATGTAAATGCAACTATCGATATGGATAGCGGAACAACGTTTAATTTACAAGTAGGTAAAAAACAAGAAGTATGGGGACGTACAGATTTATTCCGTGTGTTGGATATTCTGAACCCAGTTGACTATTCAAGAAATAATATTTATGACGAATTAGAAGATATTCGTATTCCATTATGGATGGCGACAGCTGAGTGGCAGTTTGGTGCGAATGACGTGCTAGATGATATGAATGTTCAGTTTGTTTGGATATTTGATAAGTTCCGTCCAAGTAAGTTAGGGCAAGCCGGTACTCCCAATCAAATTTTGGATGCGGGTTCTTTCTTTAGAGGAATGAACAATTGTTGGGAGAACGGCTGTACAGTTTCCAACTTTGCAGGCGGTGGTGTGGCGACAGATTTTGGTCCAGGTGTGATTGGTCTTCGAGAAGTGCATTTGCCAGATTGGTCTTTAGATAACTCACAATTTGGTGTGAAATTTGAAGGTGTGTTTGCTGATGTTGGTTTCTCTCTAAATGCATTTTATACACGTTCGCAATTACCTTCTTTACGAGGATCTGGTGGACCAGGTGGGTTTGAAACAGATAACCCATTTACCGGTGCAGTTGTAGGTCCATTTGGAGGAATACAGGATGATGGTACAGCGCTATTCCCCTACATTATTGCTTTTGATATGTACTTCCCTAGAATTGTTATGGTTGGTGGCTCGTTGGATTATTATGTTGATCCACTGAAAACAGCATTCCGTGCTGAACTGGCTTGGACGAAAGGTGAGGAGTTTGCAAATACTTTGAAGCCTCGATTGTTCTCAGAGTCTGAAGTAGTGCGCTGGGTAATAGGTGCAGATCATAACTTCTTCATCCGTGCTATTAATAAAAACAAAGCATTTTTAGCGTCATTCCAAACATTTGGCCAGCATATTTTAGATCATGACCGTGAGGATGGTTTATTTGGACCAGTTGGTATGCCTGATTGGAAAGATAACTATATTTCTACGTTATTAATTAAAGGCTGGTGGTTCCAAGACCGTTTAAGTCCACAGATTATTTCAGCGTATGATTGGAGTGCTAAAGCATATGTTATTTCACCATCAGTTGATTGGTTGATTAATGATCATTGGCGTCTACAAGTTGCGGCTAACGTAAAGTTAGGTACAGGTGCGCGTAAATTCTCTGATTGTCGAGTATGTAATCCATTTGCACCGTATACATCATTTAATCAGGATGGTTCATCTTTGCCTGATCCGTATACAGCGTTTGATCGTGGTTTAGGTGGTTTCGAGCCATTAGGTCGCTTCCGTTCTGGTCCAATTGGTATGGCACAAGAAGAAGACGAAATCCAAGTAACATTACGTTACCGCTTCTAGGATTAACGGCAGTGGTGCTCAGTTGAGCGCCACTGCATTTTCCGACAACGTTAAAAAGATTTAAGGAGATTTATAACATGAAAAAACTAACAAAAGGTTTACTTGGGGCGGCTTTACTAAGCTTTGCT
>DUCA01000064.1:4759-5917 GCA_012960055.1 Cycloclasticus sp. | reverse complement strand
AATGTCTTTGTGGTCAACTTGTTGATTGTTGAGATATTGTTTATTGCTAATCAGCATGGCAGCCATATGAGCGCCTGCTGAATGCCCCATCAAATAAACCTTGGATGGGTCACCGCCGTACTGCTGGATATTCTTTAAGACCCAACGGGTTACGGCGCCAGCATCGTCAATAAAATGCGGGAACTCCACGTCTGGAAATAATCGATAGTCGGGGATGACGGCGAGAAAGCCACGTTTAGCCAGTGCTTGCCCAACAAATCGATACTCCGCTCGCTCACCACTTTGCCAGCGACCGCCGTAGAAAAAAATTATAACGGCTGCTTTAGACGGCAGGGAGTTAGGTTGGTGAATATCCAAACGTTGGCGATTGGATTTGCCGTATTCAAGGTTACTGATCAGTGTTGAAGGACCACCTGGCACCACAGCGTTTAGGGTGGAAAGGGAACAGCCACACAGTGTTAGCAGGGTAATCAAAAGAGAGACGAGTTTATTCATGGCAACATAAAGCTTGCGATAATGGGCATATGGTCGGATACCGTCAGCGATTTGTTCTGCTCAACAAAGGCGTTTACACGGGTTAGCTGAGGGCTGTAAAAATAATAATCAATGGTTCTATCGGGCTTAGTAACGCGCGGGTCATTAGGAAAATAGCTGAACCACTGTTGAGGTTGCTTAGATTGTGTTTCCAATAAGGATGGAATAGCGGAATGATTCTTGTAAAGCGTTGTGATTGCAGATGCTGTTTCGTAATTTGTCCGCTGTTCTTTCGCCAATGATGCGTACGCATTAGGGGGCAGTAGGTTGAAATCCCCGCCGATAATCCATGGTGTTTTGGAACCGTTGAGTGTTTTCAAGTGCCGATCAATTTGATTGATTTGTTTTTGCAGTGCGTAGGTGCCTTTGGAAAAAGCGGATAAATGTGTGTTCAGCACAGCCAGTTCATCGCCCCCGTTAACAGCGAGGCGAACGTCGAGCAGCGCACGTTTAAAGTTAAACAGTTGATTAATGGGGTCTTGAGGAATAAGGCTAAGCTGTATTCGTGTAGCGGCGGTTATTTTATATTTAGAAATGACGCTGAGTTTGGTGCCGACCGCCCCCATGATGCGCGGGTGGGGAACGTAGCTTGCTTGCCAGTACATGCTGCTAGCGTGACAGGTG
>DUCA01000064.1:0-4728 GCA_012960055.1 Cycloclasticus sp. | reverse complement strand
AATCGGTTCGTTTCGCGCCATCGTCAACTTCTTGTAGCAGAATGACGTCGGGGTTTTGCTGTTTTATTTGCTTGGCTATGGCGTGTAGGGTGTTTGTTATGTCTGTGGCGGATGGGCGTTCATCGGGACCTGAGTTGTTCGCTAAGTCGTAGAAAAATACGTAGTTTTTCCCCGCCATGAACTGCACGTTTTGGTTATAGACTTTAAGCGTTTTGCCCGGGGGTAAGGTGGGTGGCTGCGCTGAGCAATAAACGGGTTCTTGCTGAACAGGGTCAGGGTGAAAGGTGATAAACCAGACCGTAGCCAAAACGCCGACGAGCAATAAGCTGAGGGAGAATAGTAGGCGGTAAAGAATGGTTCTAATGGTCATAGCTGTTGATTCATGTCGCAGCCAGTTGAGAGGCATTATTTCAGCCTAATAGCGATGTTGTCTATGTTGTTGTGATGCAGACGGTTTTGTATCTTGTCTACCTGTCTAAACGAGGTGTATGGGCCTGATTTAACGCGGTGCCATATGCTACCGTTTTGATTAACAGTTTGTACTGTGGATTCAATGCCCAGCATAGCGATACGGGCTTTTAAGGTATCCGCTTGTTGCGCTTTTCTAAACGAACCGATTTGGATGATAAACGTGCCGGGTTTGCTTTTGCCCGTGCCCTCTAAACGGCGGCGTTCTTCAATTTCGTGTTCGGGGATGATAATTTCCATATCCGGCAAGATTTGATAAAAGTCGAAGCGTGGCTTGTTGTTTTCAATGGGCTTGGTTTCACTGATGATGTTTTTTTTAACATCACGGACATCATTTTTGATGATCGGTTTTGTTGTGGTAGCGGCCGTTCGAACGGCCGCTTTTTCCAAATTAGATAAGAACATCATAAAACCGCCAATCAATAAACCGGTAATTAGCCACCAATAACCGGGGATAGGTGGCTTCTTTTTACGGCTGTTATTGCCGTTGGCGCGGTTTTTGTAGTCTCCAGGCACTTACATAGACTCCGGAGCGTTAACGCCGAGTAGGTTTAAGCCATTATGAAGGACTTGTTTGGTAGCGTTAATCAATACCAGCCTCGCTTGCATGAGGTTGTCATCATCAATAATGAATTTATGGGAATTGTAGTAACTGTGGAATTGCGTTGCTAGGTCACGTAAATAATGTGTTAGCTGGTGCGGTTCATAGTGTTGCGCGGCTTGCAGTAGCTTTGCTGGGTAACGGTTTAAGGTGTCAATAAGATTAACTTCGTGAGTTTCTGTGAGTTTATCTAAATGATTTAAGCCGTTTTCAACGCTGTATGTCAGCCCTTTTTCTGCTAACAAACGCATCACACTGCAGACGCGGGCATGTGCATATTGCACATAGAACAAGGGGTTTTCATTTGATTGTGAGGTGGCCAAATCAAGGTCGAAGTCCATGTGTTGTTCTGCTTTACGCATCACGTAGAAATAACGTGCAGCGTCGGAGCCGATTTCTTCACGTAATTCACGCAAGGTGACAAACTGCCCAGAACGTGTGGACATCTGCATCTTTTCACCGTTTTTATACAGCACAGCAAATTGTACAAGCAGCACTTTCATGCGTTCAGGGTCTGCGCCCATGGCTTGAAGCGCGGCTTTTACACGCGGCACATAGCCGTGATGGTCAGAGCCCCATACGTCAATAATGTCGTAGCCACGATTGAGCGTGTGTAAGTGATAAGCAATGTCCGAGGCAAAGTAAGTTGTTTGTCCGTTGTCGCGGATAACGACGCGGTCTTTTTCATCACCAAAGTCGGTTGATTTAAACCACCATGCGCCTTCTTTTTGGTACATGTGGCCAGAAGCTTTCAGCTTCTCAATGGCGGTATTGATGGCGTTGTTATCCATTAATGAGCGTTCAGAGAACCAATCGTCGTACTGCACGCCAAAGCCTTCAAGGTCGTTGCGAATATCACCGAGAATAGAGTTTAGGGCGGCATCAAAAATCAAACGGTAATGATCGTGACCGAGTTGTTCTTTGGCGCGCGAGATCAGTGCGTCGATATGCTTTTCTTTGTCGCCGCCAGCGGGTTCGTCTGCGGTGATGTCGTTAAACACATCGTCAGCATTGGCCATGAACAGTTCGCCGTGGACGTTTTTTAATTCCGTTGCAATGGTGGGGACATAACTGCCTTTGTAGCCGTTGCTTGGAAAGGTTAATGTTTCACCGCATACTTCTAAGTAGCGTAGCCAAACACTGGTGGCTAGGATATCCATTTGGCGGCCGGCATCGTTAACGTAATATTCGCGATGTACTTTGTAGCCGATGGCAGACAGTAGGTTGGCAATCGTTGCGCCGTATGCTGCGCCACGGCCATGCCCAACGTGTAAAGGGCCTGTTGGGTTAGCTGATACGAATTCCACTTGTACTTTTTTACCGCTGGCAATGTCTGATTTTCCAAAGGCGCCGCCTTGTTCAACAATGGTGTTGATGATGGCGTGCTGACTGAGCGGGTTAATGAAAAAATTGATAAACCCAGGGCCTGCAATTTCGACGCGCGTAACGTCGGTGTCGGCAGGCAAATTGTCAATAATTGATTGGGCAATTTCGCGTGGGTTTTTCTTTGCGGGTTTTGCCAGCATCATCGCAACATTGCAGGCGTAATCGCCGTGAGAAGGGTCGCGCGTATGTTCTATCTTGATGGTCGGTGCAGGGCCATCAGGCAACTCACTTTGGCTTTGTAGTGCTGAAATGGCTTGCTGAAGAAGAGACGCCAAACGTGTTTTCATAGGTCTTTGAATTGTTGAGTTATAGGCCGCAGAGGCTAAGCTGAGTATTATCGCCTGTAGGGTGAATCTTGCAAGTTAAAGCCGGCATGTTTTATTCGTTTATATCAAGCAGGTTTCCTTTTGCGTCTTGCGTCTATTGCCAAGAGCAGGCGGGCCTCTAGCGATATGTGTTTGATCTCTAATAGAGATCAACGGGGTCGATGTCGATTGACCAACGTACTTTGCGGGCCGTTTTTAGCTTTTCTACCGCGGGCAACAGTGTTCTTAAAAATTGGTGGCGTGGCTTTCGCTCAGCGGTTTCAAATAATAATTGATAGCGAAATCGCCCTGCGCGTTTCAGCATGGGCGCAGGGACTGGGCCTAGAATATTTACCTTGGGATTGTTAATGACAGATGTTAATTGCTGGACTTCGGTTAAGAAGGCCAAGGTATCACGCTCGTTGATGGCGTTAACGCGCAATAAGGCTTGAAAATGATACGGTGGTAATTGGGCCTGTTGTCGCTCAGCCAGCGCCTCATTTGCAAAATGTGCGTAGCCGCGTTGAATAAGGGTGTTTAGTAAAGGGTGGTCAGGGTGATGCGTTTGGATGAGTACGCGGCCAGGTTTTTCCTCACGGCCAGCTCGACCGGCAACTTGCGTGATAAGTTGTGACATGCGCTCGCTGGCTCGGTAATCGCAGCTAAACAGGCCTGCATCAATATCCACCATGCCAACCAAGGTGACATCGGGAAAATGATGTCCCTTTGCTAGCATTTGGGTACCAACTAAAATTTGCGCGCCGCCTTCATGCACTTTTTCAATCGCCGATTGCATGGCGTCTTTACGTTGTGTGCTGTCTCGGTCTATACGGATAATAGGAGTGCTGGGGAAGTGCGTATTGAGCGTTTCTTCTATACGTTGTGTGCCGAGTCCTAAAGGAAACAGCTCAGCTTGTTGGCAATCGGGGCAATGTGTTGGCACACGGTGTTCAACGCCGCAGTGATGGCAGCGAAGAAGGTTAATGTTTTTATGAATGACCATGCGTGAATCGCAACGCTGGCATTGTGCAACCCATCCGCAGCTATGGCACATCAGCACGGGCGCGAAGCCTCGGCGGTTAACGAAAAGGATGACTTGCTCGTTTCGTTCTAATGTTGCCGTGATTGCCTTAAGCAAGGGTTGACTGAGGTGGTTGTCGAGCCGTTGGTTTTTGCAATCAACCAATCGAATATCGGGGTGTGATGCGCCGGCCGTGCGCTCAGGCAATACCAAATGACTGAAGCGGCCTTGTTGTACGTTGTGTAGGCTTTCTAGCGAGGGCGTTGCGGTACCCAAAACGATGGGGATGTTGTAGTTTCTGGCACGTACGATGGCCACATCTCTTGCCGAATAACGAAACCCTTCCTGTTGTTTGAAAGAGGTATCGTGCTCTTCGTCGAGAATAATTAGTCCGGGCGTTTTCATCGGTGTGAAAACAGCGGAACGTGTGCCGAGTAAAATGTTGGCAAAGCCTTCTTTTAAGCGAAGCCAAGCTTGAGCGCGTTGCGTGTCGTTCAGTCCTGAGTGAGAAATGACCAATTGCGCCGCGAGTCGTTGTTTAAACCGGTTGGCCAGTTGAGGCGTTAAGGTAATCTCCGGCAAAAGAATGAGCACTTGTTTGCCAGCAGCAATTACTTGCTGAATTAATTGCAGGTAGACTTCAGTTTTGCCGCTACCGGTGACGCCATCTAATAAGAAGGTATTGAATGTATTAAATGAGTCAGCAACCGCATCAATAGCCGCTTGTTGGGCTGTGTTAGGGTTGAAATCAGGCGTAATTGTTTGATAGCTAGAGGGTGTTTGTTCTTGCGAGGTTATTATCCAACCTTTTGCTATCATGCTTTTAAGTGGTGCTCGCCAATCCCAGTCTAAATCAGCAAAAAAGTCATTATCGATGGGGTTTTTGGCCGCGTTGATGCGTTCCCATAACGCGGCTTGCCTTGGTGAGCGTGTTAAATCGTCAATTT
>DUCA01000063.1:5237-5925 GCA_012960055.1 Cycloclasticus sp. | reverse complement strand
TTTTATTCTGCGCATAAAAAAACGCCCCTCAAAAGAGGGGCGTTCTTAAAACGAATTAACGCTTTAACTTATAGAGACTTAGAAACAGTTAGTACAACCATGTCTTCACTACCAGCTCCATCAGTGTCTGTGTAAGACACGTCTAAATCAACACCAAACATTGACTTAGATGCAGATACTTTCCAATCTGTAACATCTTCACCACCATCAACATTATAGAAACCAGCAGACGCTGACAATGCTAAGCCATAATGCTCACCAAGATCGAAGCCAGCAGAAGTGTAATCTCCATAGACAACGTCGCCCGTTGTGTCGTCACCTGTATCTACTCCAATAGAATGCTGTATGGCAACCGCACCAAGTACTGGTAATTCTATTGTTGTGCCAATATAAACTTCAGTGAAGTCTAATCCATTTTCTCCGGTTGGGTATGCATAGTGCAAAACGCCAACATCAAGATCAAAACCAGCTACTTGACCAGCCCAACCAGCGTATACGTCTACTTCCACGCTTGAGTCGCTACCGAAATCAACATTTGACGCCCAAACGCCAGCATATAAGCCATTGCCCAGATCCGCGTCAAAGCCACCTTGAATAGCTGGTGCGCCGTCAGTTTGTGACATACCACGCCATACGTAGTCAGTTGTTAACGCCACGTTACCGCTTAATTCTAAAGCACTTGCTGCGC
>DUCA01000063.1:0-5189 GCA_012960055.1 Cycloclasticus sp. | reverse complement strand
CATTTCAGTTTCCTCTTTTAATTTTTGTTAGCACAAATACCTAAGCGTTTGCGTTAAGTTCAATATTACAACTAATTTGTTTTTATACAACGTTTTAATGCACCATAATTAAACAAAAATACATTTATTGCACCACATCCGTGCGTTTATTGACTTAACCAGCTCTTTATTCAAAAAGCCAATTAATCGGTTACACTACCTGCATGATTGATATAAAGACTATAGAGCTCTTAGTAGATTCGTTAACCGCCAAACTACCCCCCTCATTTGACAGTATAAAAAGTGACATTGAGGCAAACTTCAAAGCCATTATTCAGCAGCAGTTTACAAAGCTAGACTTAGTGACAAGAGAAGAGTTTGACGTACAGACTGCCGTATTAGCACGTACCCGCAGTAAACTCGAAGCGTTACATGAATCACTCGCGCAATTAAAAGCAAAAACTTAACTACTTAACACCCCCCATTAGAAATGGCCTCCATTTCACGAGCCAACCATCAAACAGAGTTTCCCGCTAGATTCTAATTTATCTCCGCCATGAATCCGTGTCCTTCCGGCTATTTGGGTGATTCGTCTCAGCGCGCCAATGCACGCCCGTTCAGGTCGCTCACTATCGAAACAAAATATCAGGCCCCTTACTCGATTGCATTGATATGCATATCGAAGTGCCGAGCGTATCCAGTGAAACTCTAAGAAAGGGTAACGCCGGCGGAGAAGAAAGCAGCAACACCATCGCGCAACGTGTGCCTCAGGCTCAACGTGACTCTAAGCGCCAAGGTCATCCTAATCATCTGCTATCAACCTCACAAATCAAACAACATTGCGAGATTAGCGCCGATGACCACACGCTACTAGAAAACGCAATTGAGAAGCTCGGGCTGTCACATCGTGCTTACCACCGTATTTTAAGGGTTTCTAGAACCATTGCCGACATCGGCGGGGAAACCGGCATTCAACGCCATCATTTAACCTAGCCGCTCAGTTACCAGCGCATGGATAAACGCGTCACATAGGGTGAAAAAACGGGTAGAATCCCCCTTTTTCCAACGCCACTTTTCGCCGTGCCCAAACTCAACCACGAACAACAAAAAGCCGTTAACACCACCGATACGCCTTTATTGGTTATTGCTGGTGCAGGCAGCGGCAAAACACGGGTGATTACTGAAAAAATTTCGCACCTGATTAGCAAGGGCGTAGAAGCCAAGCACATTACCGCCGTAACATTCACCAACAAGGCGGCGAAAGAAATGCGTTCGCGTGTTGAACAGTTGTGCTCATCTAAAAAAATCAAGGGCATTCGAATTTCCACCTTCCACTCGTTGGGTTTGGACATTATTCGTAAAGAACACCTAACGCTTGGATTCAAAAAGAACATCAGCATTCTGGATGAACAAGATAAATTCAAAACACTGCAAGATATTTTAGAAAACAGCCAACATAAGCTCGATAAAAGCCAAATATCACCGTTATCTTGGCAAATATCCGACTGGAAAAACCAAGCTGTTTTACCGGCCCAAGCGATGTCTATTGCGGAAGACTCTCAGCAACAATTTGCCGCCGCGTTATACGAACAGTACCAGCAATATAACCGTGTATGCAATGCCGTGGACTTTGACGACCTGATTCTTACGCCGTTAATTTTGTTTAAAGAACACCCAAGCGTATTAGAAAAATGGCAAAACAGCACGCGCTACCTGTTGCTGGACGAATACCAAGACACCAACACCACCCAATATGAATTTTTCAAACATTTGGTTGGCTCCGTTGGCCAATTTACCGTTGTGGGCGACGATGACCAATCTATTTACGCTTGGCGAGGCGCTAACCCTGAGAACCTTTTTACACTTAAAAAAGATTTCCCCCGTTTAGACATTATTAAGCTTGAGCAGAACTACCGCTCAAACCAACGTATTTTAAAAGCCGCTAACCAACTAATCAGCAATAACCCGCATTTATACGAAAAGAATTTGTGGAGTAACATTAAAAGCGACAACAAAATCAGTGTCATTAAATGCAAGGACGAGTTTTCGGAATCTCAACAAATTGCCGCTGAAATCTCTCGCGTCAAGTTCAAGCATCAAGCAAACAATGCGGACTTTGCCATTCTATATAGAAGCAACCACCAAGCCCGTTTATTAGAAAAAAGCTTGCGTGAACTCTCACTACCCTATGCTATCAGTGGTGGCACTTCATTTTTTTCGCACACCGAAATTAAGGACATATTGTGCTACATCAAATTACTGATTAACCCCGATGACAACAGTGCCTTTTTACGCGTGATCAACACACCGCGCCGTGAAATAGGTACTACGACGGTCGAAAAACTTGCCCATTATGCCAACGACCGGCATATCAGTTTATTTGATGCCTGTTTTGAAATAGGACTAGAGCAACAACTTAACGAGCGTACTTATCATAAGCTGCGTTCATTCTGCGACTGGATTGTTCGCCTGTCTGATAGAACACAGCAAGAAGACCCTATCGCCATTTTGCATGAAATGATTCAGCACATCGATTATTACGATTGGATAAAGGCATATGCAAGCAGCGACAAACAAGCTGAGCGCAAAATAGACAACGTGCTAGAACTCATCAAATGGATTGATAACAGCGCAAAAAAATCTCAACAAGAACGCAGCCTAGGCGACATTGTGTCACGCATGATGTTGCTGGACAGCTTAGAGCGCAATGAGGAAGAAGAGAAAACCGACCAAATCAAACTGATGACCTTGCACGCCGCAAAAGGCTTAGAATTTCCTTATGTGTATTTGATTGGCATGGAAGAAGGCATATTGCCTCACCAAAACAGTATCGACAGCGAACAAATTGAAGAGGAGCGACGGCTCGCGTATGTCGGCATTACTCGCGCCCAAAAACAGCTGACCTTCAGCTATTGTTCGCAGCGGAAAAAATACGGCGATATCACATCAACCGAGCCAAGCCGTTTCCTCACTGAATTGCCTATTGAGGATTTAGACTGGGCCGCCGTTAATAAACAAGATCCGGAAGAGAAAAAGAAAAAGGGCCAAGAAAGCTTGGCCCTTATGAAAAGTCTACTTAAATCGACTTAATGCACTATTGACTCTGGCTCACCATAAAGCCAATTGCAACGGTGATATCTTCATCAGACAGCTGTGGCGAACCACCACGAGGGGGCATGCCTTTAAAGCCTTTCGTTGCATGTTCAAATAACACATCATCACCCTGCGCAATACGTGGCGCCCATGCAGCAACATCACCTGTTTTAGGTGCGCCAGCTGCGCCCGTAGAATGACATGCCATACACGCTGTATTGTAAACTTGCTCTGCTGTCATTGGGCCTTGTTCAACTGCCACTTCTTCAACAACTGGACTAGCCTCTTTAGCTTCAGCGGCGGTTGTCGCTACAACGCCAAGTGGTTTAATTCTATCAAGCACTTTCTTTTCTTGGAATGCCGCGCTAGTTCCTTCATTATCACCCACCAAGTTGATAGCTGCTATAGAAATAACAATAGCAATAATAATTAACACAGCAATTACTTTGCCAATATCATTTAAAACTTGTTTATCTTCACTCACGCATCAACTCCAATACAATATATTTTAGGTGATTATAAACCCTAGCGAATCATCCCGAAATAAAAACCGTCCTTTATTGCCAATCAATCTGCGCAAACATAATATTCATTAAATATATCAAGTTATAATATAGCCGACAGTTCATAGCGCTCGTAGCTCAGTTGGATAGAGTATCGGTTTCCGAAACCGAAGGTCGTGGGTTCGAATCCCGCCGAGCGCACCAATTATCTACTAATTATTTTATTACTGACTTGCTAATCATTAGAGAACCAACCAATGTTGATACCAACACGCAACAATGGCAATTCGTTCGTCTTCAACCACGTAAATCAAACGCAGGCTGTCATCAATCGTACGCGACCAACAGCCACTTAAGTTTTTAAAAGATATACTGCTGTCAAGCAACCTGAATCCATTCAACTATAAGGATTAATAATTGCTTGGATAAAGACATACTTTCTATACCTTGTGGACAATATTAATTTACAACACCAATACCCATTTTTCACTTGGCGCAACTCATTTGTACCGCACGACTCTAACTAGAGCTTAGTTTAGCGACTATACTTGATGGCATGGGGCGTATTTTGTGAGCAACACCAAAGAACTGATAAATATTCTCAGATTGACCCTTTACACCCAAAGAGCTTAAGTCCCACGGAAAAAGAGCTATTCATTTAATTCAGCTTTATAATGCGCTCAACTTTGAACAAACTTTAAAAAACAATGACCCTTAAAAATGCTTTCTACGCTCAATCCGGCGGTGTCACCGCCGTTATCAATGCCAGTGCTTGCGGCCTCATTGAAACTGCCCGCCAACACAGCGACAAAGTCGGCAAGGTGTATGCCGGGCGTAATGGCATTATTGGCGCCTTAACTGAAGACCTTATCGACACCAGCCTTGAATCAGCTGACGATATTGCAGCACTTCGCCACACCCCTTCTGGTGCGTTTGGTTCCTGCCGATACAAGTTAAAAAGTTTTGAAGAAAATCGTGCGCAATACGAACGACTTATCGCTGTGTTTAAAGCCCATAATATTGGTTACTTTTTCTACAATGGCGGCGGTGACTCGCAAGACACCACCAACAAATTGTCACAACTCAGCGAATCGATGGGTCACGACTTGCGCTGCATCGGCATTCCAAAAACCGTTGATAACGACTTACCGCTGACTGACAACTGCCCAGGCTTTGGTTCCGTTGCCAAATATGTGGCTGTGTCTATTCGCGAAGCGGGGTTTGATGTGGCTTCTATGGCTAGAACATCTACCAAAGTGTTTGTGCTTGAAGTAATGGGCCGCCACGCGGGTTGGATTGCCGCAGCCGGTGGACTTGCCGCAGAAAATGACGGCGAATCACCTCATATCATTCTGTTTCCTGAAGTCGTATTCGACCAAGAAAAATTCCTAGCTAAGGTTAAACACACTGTTGATAAACACGGGTTCTGTTGCATTGTTGTTTCAGAAGGCGTTAAAAACCCAGACGGTCAATTCTTGGCCGAAGCAGGCACACGCGATGCCTTTGGCCACGCTCAATTAGGCGGCGTTGCACCCGTGGTCGCAGAAATGATCAAAGCCAAGCACGGCTATAAGTACCATTGGGCAGTTGCCGATTATTTACAACGTGCCGCGC
>DUCA01000062.1 GCA_012960055.1 Cycloclasticus sp. | reverse complement strand
AGGCGGCACCGAGTGATAGCCAAGGTGTAATTTCACCATACCAACCAACACGTACTCCAGCACCAAAAGCAATATCGTAGCCATTATTTGTGAATTTAGTTGGATACTTTGACAACCCTGCAAACCCCTGCAAGCCAAATGATTCAAATCGTTGTACGGCAAATAAAGGAGAGATGCCAATGCTATGGCTAGGCGCAACTTTCCAAGCAATAGTGGGCGCAATAATAAGTTGAGATAAATCAAACCCCGCCGCCCCACAGCCTATAAAAAAATTACCCGGCTGCGTACCACAGGCACCCGAGTTACCATTGGTTGATGCTATACCTGTTGTATTTGTATATTCGCTATTAAGCCCACCATTCGCATAAGCGGTAACGCCGACTGTGACTGTATTGCTTAGCTGCTTGGAGTATGCAAAACCAGGAATGGCAAAAAATGAATTACGGCTATTTGATGAAAAGTTAAACGCCGATTCAGGCCCCGTCGCACCCGTTCTTTTTACTTTTCTATGGGGGTTGAAAAACTCCACCCCTACTTCAAATTGATTACCAACTGTTGTTAACTTTCCTGGGTTTGATGCGCCAGCATAAACGTCATTAGCCACAGCCGTTACCGCACCCGACGTTTGTTTTGCAATATGCCCATAACCTAAGGAAAAATAACCGCCGCCAGCAAAGGCACTGTTTGAGATGGGAAGTAGACACGTAATAAATAGTACCGCTAATCTTAAAAGTAAAGACACTGGACATCCTTATTGTAATTTTCTGAACATACATCCTATCATTAAAATAACGCCCCTATAGCTTTCTATAAATCATAAAAAAACGCGGAGATTCAGTCATATACAAACAGTCTATTGGTTCGAATCATCGATCTAATCTCTTTGACGTACTCTGTGCCGCGCGATGAATATTTAATTAAACCTGCTGCTAAAGCCGTGCCGGTTATCGGTTTTTCTTGCATACGTAATTCGAGGCGAATTTTTCTGAGCGAGCGATATGCCTGGCCACTGTTGATGTTGTGCATATAAGAAAACACCGAGTCTTTCGCGGACGTAAAACTTCTCACTTCGTGTGAGCTACCCGGATTTCGGCGACTGGGAACAATGCCGCAACCCTTTTTGAAGCACCATTGGCCAAAAAAGTTATTAGCCTCCAGTGCAAATCTTGAGGTACCCCAAGCGGATTCATTCGCTGATTGCGCTAAGGCTAACGAAGGTGGAATATAGTCAACACGCAAGAGTAGTTCATGGAAATCAAACTGCCTGGAAGTCGGCTTACTACGAATCGAATACTGTTCGGATACGCGCTTAAGAAACCTGTTGTCATCAGCGCTAAGTTCGGCTTTTGCTTGGCAAGCGACGATTCTTTTTCTCGTGCTTAGGATGTTTTTGTTGCCCTCGTCAATCAGCGGAGACATGTAGTCAAAGAAAGTTTGTTTCTTATGTTTAACATCTTTTATTGCGGCAAAATCTGGCGGGCTAACGTCGCTAGGTGTACAGGCTACAATCGTCAAGGCGATGAACGTTCCCAAGCTGATGAGGCTGATGATTATCTTTTTCATACTGAATGATGACTCACATTAACGGTGGACATAGCTGACATTATAAAGGTTAAATAGCCTAGCCCTAAAAATTGAAAGACACTCAATTCCCTTCTTAAAAGAACGGGGATAACTCAAGTCCGTTCACGGTGCTGAAGAATAATATTTAACCTATGTTGTTTGCTAAGACCCGCTAGTTTGAGTATTTTCGCACTTTTTTCTGGGTGATGATAAATAGCCTCTTTTTTCACTTTTGTTAATGGCTGCCTTTGCGCAAAAAATTCATTTTGTAACTCATGCATGCCGACATGCATCAACAATGCGCCAGCCAAACTATCCATATTGAAATGCGCACATAAGGAAACATCATCGAGAACAGCGCGCTACTATTGGTGAGCCTGATAAAGGGGGGCTGACACTCACGCCCCCCGTTATGTACCGAGACTAACCGTGCCTTTTATTTATTCTTTTTAGCCCAAGAATCACGCATGCTAACAATGCGGTTAAACACTAACGCATCTGATTTAGAATCTACGTTGTCTTGGCAAAAATAGCCTTGGCGTTCAAATTGATAGGCAGCCATATTGGCGTTTGCCAAAGAGGCTTCTAATTGGCAGTTTTGCAGCACCTCTACCGAGTCTTTGTTGATAAAGTCTTTATAGTCTTGCTCTTTTTCTGACGCCGGCGCAGGCACGCTAAACAGGCGGTCATACTGCCTTATTTCGGCTGTTACTGAATGTTTGGCTGACACCCAATGGATGGTGCCTTTTACCTTACGACCATCTTCTGATTTTCCACCGCGTGTTTCGGGATCGTAGCTGCAGTGTACTTCGGTTACCTCGCCGTTTTGGTCTTTAACAACGTGTGTACAGGTAACGTAATAGGCAAAGCGCAGCCTCACTTCGCGGCCTTCAGTTAGGCGGAAGAATTTTTTCGGCGCATCGTCCATGTAGTCGCTACGTTCGATGTATAACTCTTTTGAGAACGGTACATCGCGCGTACCCTCTTCTGGTTTTTTCGGGTGGTTCACACCGCTTAAGATTTCTTCTTTGTCGTCTGGGTAGTTATCAATAATCAATTTGATAGGGTCCAGCACCGCTAAGGCTCTTGGAGCATGTTCGCCCAAGTCTTCGCGTAATGAGTTTTCCAGCACGCTCATTTCGATGATATTGTCTTTTTTCGTCACACCGATACGTGAACAAAAATCACGAATCGCATTCGCTGTATAACCACGGCGACGCATACCGCTTAATGTTGGCATACGTGGGTCATTCCAACCGCTGACGAAACCACCTTCGACCAACTCATGTAACTTGCGTTTGCTCATCACGGTGTAATCTAAATTTAAGCGTGAGAATTCAATTTGCTGTGGATGCGCGGGTGTTTTCAGTTCATCTAAGAACCAATCATATAACGGGCGGTGATCTTCAAACTCTAGAGTACAAAGCGAGTGGGTAATGCTTTCAATCGCATCCGATACGCAATGAGCAAAGTCATACATCGGGTAGATATGCCATTTGTCGCCCGTCATGGGGTGCGACATATGTTTTATGCGGTAAATAGCTGGATCACGCATATTGATATTCGGCGCAGCCATATCAATTTTGGCGCGTAACAAGTGCTCACCTTCGGCAAATTCACCGTTCTTCATGCGCTCCAATAAATCGAGGTTTTCTTCAATGGAGCGGTCTCTGTAGGGACTGTTTTTACCCGGTTTGGTTAAATTGCCACGATAAAGACGAATATCTTCGGCTGATAAGCTGTCCACATAGGCTTTGTCTTGTTTTACCAATTGCACGGCATAGGCGTACAGTTGGTCAAAATAATCAGACGTGTGATACAGTTTATCGTCCCATTCGAAGCCTAACCAACGCACATCTTCTTTAATTGCATCGATGTATTCCGATTTTTCCTTACCGGGGTTGGTGTCGTCAAAACGCAGGTGACAGATAGCATTTTGATAATCTTGCGCGATACCAAAATTTAAACAAATAGATTTTGCGTGGCCAATATGAAGGTAACCATTGGGCTCAGGCGGGAAACGCGTGATGACCTGCTGATGCTTACCAGACTCTAGATCTGCATCAATAATATTGCGAATAAAATTGCTAGAAGTTGTCTCGGTTGTTGTGTCGTTCATCAGCTTAAAACCTTCGGTCTAGTTAAGCGCTGAATTTTAAAGCATCTCAACTGCAACGTCTTTAAATATTATCGCCGTCTTCCTCTACAACCAAGCCTCTAACTGAACGGCCATGCGTAGCTTTCTCAACTGACTCATCAATACCATTGGCAACAGCTAAGACACTTTGAGGCAACTTAATAGCATCGATGGATAAATGCTTGCCTTCTCCTGCGCTTCGGGCGGCATGAATAACGTCACTTAACATTATAAGGTCCACCGATTTTGCAGGTAAATGCCCAACCGGGACATCATTACTCTCCACCAGCAGCCGTTTGCTTATCAGCTTTTTAATCATATATCGAACAAGTATTTGCGGCACCGCTGTTTTTTCAGTTAGTTCATCCAACGCAAATGGTTTACCGCCTTTAACGTGATTTTCTGCAATCATCTGCATTAACAACAAAGCCAAACGCTCTTTAACGCGGTTACTGACTTCAAAACCTTCACGACTGACCCTTAATGACAAGGGGTTCTGTACATAAAACGCAAGATTGGAACCAAATAAAAGCACCAGCCAACTAATGTAAAGCCAAATCAACAGCATAATCACAATGGCAAAACTTGAATAAATAGCGGTGTATTTAGTCGAATTGACAACGAAGGTCGCAAACAACAAGCCTGAGGTTTCCCACAAAAAACCGGCTATAACAGCGCCTACTAGGGCTGGAATAAAACGCACGCGGGTATTCGGCATAAACATGTAAATGAAAGTGAACACCCCCATCACCATCATATAAGGCAATAATTTTGTCGCCAGTACAATTAAACTACCAAACGGTTCAATTTCCATTAAATACGAAACAACCGAGGAACTCATCACGGTGGCCGTCATACCAAGCGCCGACACCATCATCACCGGTCCAATCAAAATAACACTGAGGTAGCTGCTAAAGCGTTCACTAATGCTACGCGTCGTTTCAACGTGCCAAATCATATTGAACGTATTTTCAATTTTCTGCACCAGCGACAACACGGTATATATCAACAAACCTAACCCAACCGAGCCCAGTACGCCAACTTTTATATTGTCGATAAAGCCAATGATGCTTTCCCCAATCCCTACGCCTTGCTCACCAAGTGGCTCTAAGAACTGGAACAAAAACGGCTCAATTTCATTATGCGCACCCATCGCTTTCAACACTGAAAAACTAAGCGCTAATAATGGAACGACCGATAACAAAGTCGTATAAACCAAACTCATGGCACGTAAACTCAGTTGGCCGCCAAATAAATCCATTATTGACACATACACGACACGAAGGACTTTCAGTAGAAAAATCCTCAACGGAGAAATCGCTGTTTCATCTGGCCATAGCCACGCCTCAATTTGCTGCTTAAAACTTAATTTGCCATCAGACATTTATCGCTCCACATCGTTGACTGCTTTTAATTGCATTGAAGCAAACTAAAGCTCTTTGCTTCATTCAGCTTTATCCTACAGAGTTCGCATTTCTTAAACAAATTAGAGTATTATTCCGCTTCAGTAATTACAAAGCCAACACACCATGTCAGATCAAGAAGCCATCGTTTTAAATAGAGATGTTAACGCCATTGTGGTGCCAGCAGGTGTGCATGTTAAGCTTAAAAAAGACGACGTTGTGACCATCATGCAATCCCTAGGTGGAACGTATACGGTATCCAGTGAAACGGGCATCATGGCGCGTATTTCGGCTATTGATGCCGATGCTTTAGGCAAAGAAGTTGAAGTGATTCACGCCTACGAGTCAGGCACCGACCCTGAATCCATACGTGAAGCATCTTGGACCTTTATGAAGACCGTTTTTGATCCGGAAATCCCCGTTAATGTGGTGGACCTCGGTCTAATTTATGACTGTACCGTTCGCGCCTTAACCGATGGTCTTAATCACGTACACGTAAAAATGACGTTAACTGCACCCGGTTGCGGCATGGGCCCTGTGATTCAAGCTGATATCGAATCGGGACTTAAACGTATGGAAGGTGTCGAAACCGTAGAAGTTGAAGTTGTACTAGACCCTCCTTGGAATCAAAACATGATGTCAGAATCAGCTAAGCTTCAACTGGGGATGCTTTAAGCGTTAATTAATAACCCTTCATTTCGTTTAACTTGATTACCCCCTCTTATTTATCTAATCAGGAGGACATGTCGCACGCCTTTATACCTTATCCATCATGCTCAAAATCTTGGGTCGTTTTAATTCTAAAATAGCGTAGTGCCGCCCATTTCAAATACACTTAAGCATCAAACACGCCGAGCATGACGTTAACTTCACCGTTAGCATGGGCATTACCGA
>DUCA01000061.1 GCA_012960055.1 Cycloclasticus sp. | reverse complement strand
TTGCCAATCTTTACGGTGATTGTTTTAGCGATTTTCTATTACGGATTTACACTGTTAGCGAACATTATTTCTGCGCCTTTTTATGGGCAATTGGCTAAGTGTGTCGAAGCGCATCTAAGGGGCGCGCCGCTGAATGAGGTGAACACCGGCTCTTTTTTGCAACAAGCGCCTAAGTTACTGGGTTCTGAACTAAGAAAGCTGCTTTATTATTTGCTCAGAGCGGTTCCGTTGCTTTTGCTGTCCATCGTGCCGGGCATTAATGTGATTAGTTTGCCACTTTGGTTGATATTCAGCGCGTGGTTCTTAACCTTTGAATACACCGGGTATACCTTCGAAAACCATCAGGTTTTATTCAATGAACAGAAGCGAATTTTGCAAACATCTCGCCTCAGCACGATGACGTTTGGCAGTATGAATTTATTAATGACCAGTATTCCCGTGGTCAACTTCTTTGTACCCGCGATGGCGGTTGCTGGCGCGACAAAGATGTTGTTTGATAGAGGCGAGTTAGACTAAACGGCCATTAAACACATTATTGTCGATGCTGCTCAGTTCGCAGTCGACGATATGGTTGCTCAGTTTTTCAGGCTCAGTCGTGGTTGTTTTAACGCGTAAGTAATTCGGCGTATAACCAAAGACGGTGGTGGAGCCGTTATCATTTTTTTGTTGGCCGTCTTCCCATAATATGTCTAAGGTTGAACCAAGTAAAGCATCCATGTGTGATGCTTTTATAGATTCTGCTAATTGATGTAACGTTTTGCTGCGTTGTTTCTTTATATCCTTTTTAACCTGATTGGGCATGGAGGCTGCTTTTGTTCCATCGCGTGTGGAATAGGTGAAAATATGCAAATCGCCGAATTGCATCTCTTCAACAAAATCGAGAGTCTGTTGCCATTCTTCATCGGTTTCGCCGGGAAAGCCAACGATAATGTCGGAGGTAATGTTGATGTTTGGAATCCGTCTTCTAGCTTCTGCTACCAGCGCACGAAATTCATCTGTTTTACAACGGCGGGACATTCGCCTTAACACTGAATCGGAGCCACTTTGCATTGGTAAATGCATATGGGGCATAAGCCTTGGGTTGTTGAAGAGCTCTAAAAACCCGGCGGGTAGATCCCATGGCTCAAGCGAGCCCATGCGTATACGTGGAATGTTGGTTTGTTCGATAATGGATTCAACAAGGGTGAATAAATTGCTGTCAATATCACTGCCGTAACCACCAAGGTGTACACCGGTAATGACGATTTCAGAAATGCCTTGTTGATGAATGGTGTTTATTTCCGCAACAATCTCGTCGATAGCACGACTTTTTTCATCACCCCTTGCAATAGTGACAATGCAAAAACTGCAACGGTAGCGGCAGCCGTCTTGTACTTTGATAAAGGCACGTTGTCGGCCCCTAGAAAACAACGCCACTTCACTGGGTTCTGTCGCTATGCTGGGCATGGTTTCTTCGCTAAGGTTCTCTAGCGTTAACTCAACGAGTTGCTCTTTTTGCTGATTGTTGATGAGTAAATCCACGCCGTCGAGTGACACGGTTTCTTGTTCATTTAAGGTAGCATAACAGCCGCTAACCACGAGTTTTGCCTTGGGGTTTTTTTTATGCGTTTTACGAACAAGCTGTCGAGATTTTCGTACCGCACCTTGAGTAACCGCACAGGTGTTAAGCACGAGAATATCGGGCGATGCATCTTCGTCTACAAGGGTGTGTCCGCGTGAACTGAAATCATTGGCCCATGTTTCAATCTCGGCTTCGTTTAATCGGCAGCCTAAGGTTTTAAGGTGAACGCGCATTGCAAGAGTTAAGGTTTAAAAATGCTTATTTTACGCTATTTGCTTTGTTCTAAGATAAAGTCAATGACCTTTTGTTGGCAATTCTCCGTATTTTCATACAGGATGCCGTGTCGATTTGAGCTCACCCAGTGATGACTTAATAATTCATGGGGAATATGCTTGGATAATTCAGCCATGCTTGATGGGGCAACCACGGGGTCGTTATCACCTTGAATTAACAACACAGGGCTGCGTAATTTCTTCAATCGTACGGTTGTTTTCTTTATAAGCGTTAACAGTTGATTAATGGCGGCTATGGGCGTGTGGTGGTAGTTGATGTGGGGGTGTTCAGGTGCGTTATCTTTAAAGGGCATAATGCCCTCAGAGCCACTTAATTTTTTAATGATTTTGTTTGTTAAAGCAGTGACCTTAACGAGTTGGATCTGCGGGTCTATGAAATTAACGGGTGTCGAGCAGGCGGTGACCGAGGCGATATGAAAGTTTCTATTTGCGGCCGTCATCAATGCCAGTAAGCTGCCACTAGAGAAGCCAATTAAATGCACGGTATGGCTGTAACAATGTGCAATTTCTATGCTTTGGCGTACCGATTGTTGCCAATCCTGCCATGTGCGTTCATGTAAATCCCAAGGCGATGTTCCATGACCTTTAAGGCGACAACCGATAACGATATAACCTAGCTGATAAAATTTTTCGCCCAGTGTTCTAAGTTCAGCGGGTGAAGACAGTAATCCATGAATAAGAACAACGCATTCATTATTATGTTTTTTAGGTAGGAGTAAATAGGGCCGCGCGGATTGGTCAGAAATGGCTTGTTGCTGGTTTATTTCTTGATACTTGTTTGCTTTAAATTTAGCAAGATCCCAATGGTATTCACGCACTTCATCGTCAAACAGCATTTGTCCAAACTCGATGAGTTTTTTATTAGACTTAAAAGCAAGGCTGTTGTTGATAGCTTTTTTAAATCCTTGAATGGAAGAAACTTCGTTTGCGTACACAGCCATCGGGTTTTTGTAACGGATGGAATCAAAGTCGGTTTTAGATGTAATGTTATCCGTGAAATTATAATAAACACCTGAAGATAACAGTAAATTTGCTTTGTAAGCTCCCCTTAGAAATTGATTAAAGGCCTCACTCTTGGTCGTTAATAAATTGCGATATATGGATGGGTTTTTAAGTGTCCGATGAAAGTTTAAAGACTGATTGTTTTGCAGAGTTTTAATCGAGCAATAGATTAAACGATGTAGTTTTTTTTTGTTGATATGCGTTTTTCCAGCATCTACAAAGTGCAAAATCAGTGTGGCGGCAACATGAGCAATATTGATGGTTGTATTGTCATATATGGCGTGCATGTAATCGTCGCGAATTTTTTTGGTATTGCGCTGGTAACTGAGCCTAAATAAAAAGCTATTCCACGAATCGTCGTTCTGGACTTTATAAAATATATCGCTAAGCGCCAATTCAGAATTTTTAACAAATGCGGTGGTTATCGTGGATTCAACTTTAGTCCAGTAATCTTCGGCAATAATGGGCTCACCTAAGTAGATATCCATGTCGGTATCTTTTAATAAAAGGTTTCCTTCGATTAATAGCTCTTCAGAAATCCGTGTATGTAAATTATCAACAAAAAACTGAATGCTGCTTTTAAGTGCGTTTTCTCCAATGCGTAAGGGGTAAAAAGTAATGTTGCAGGGGGTAATAATGGTGGGCTTTTCGCAGGCGTTTAATAGCTTCTGCTTGTCAGCAAACCCCAGTTCACTTGCCCATTTTGATAGTAATTGATCGCCTTTATTATGGTTTATTTCCCGAACGGCTTGTTTAAAAATGGCAATCGCTAAAGCGATAACAGCGGGGCCGGTATGCAACTTTCTACGTTCGTTATGCGAGCGTGAATAGATTCTGTAACGGCCTTTGTTGTCTAGTACTCTTCTGTCTTTGACGATGCCACCTTCAGGGAAGGCAACGAGCTTTTGTTGTTGTAAAATATCTTTGGAGACGTGGTACATCAATGCGTCAGCATTGTTGGGTATGCCGCCTAATTCGGTCAGGTAGCGCCCGAATATATTATCGGTAAAGAGCTCTTTAGATGCAATTGAACGAGAGTAATGCCCTGTATTCTCATAAATTAAGTATTGAGGAATAAAGGACTCAAAACGCGCGAAGTGATTGAATAAAAAAATGTCGCCCTGTTGCCAAGCGTCTTTATTTCCAGTGGTTCGTATCGTTAAGTTAAAGGCTTTGAATAATGTTTTCATCGCATGATAAGTCCACCGGTAGGTAGTGGGGTTTATCTGATGCTGCTTTGAATCATTTTTATCTTTTGAGTCGTTACTCATGTTCGTGTTTTAATTAGACTTTATTCATCTAAATTATAGTAGTTCATTATGCCGAGTTTTACTGCGAAAACATGCGTTCAAATACCTCGTCTAGACGGTGAGGACGTGCATGTATGGCAATTAAAGCTATCAGGTAGTTTGCATGGATTGAGTGTCAGCATGTTAAGCGAAGAAGAAGTCGAAAAGGTGAACCGCTTACGTAGCCCCGAACTTAGAGCGTGGGCCCTATCAATGCGAGTTCAACTCAGAGAATTATTGTCGCTGTATTTAAACCTTAAGCCGATTGATATTCGCTTTCAGCAAGCTGAATTTGGCAAACCCTCGATAATAAATTCTGCCTTATCGTTTAACGTGTCGCATTCAGCTGACGTCGCTTTAGTCGCCGTTAGTCTCTGTCGTGAATTGGGAGTGGATGTTGAGCAATGGCGTGAACTCGACAACCTTGAGGGCTTAGTTCAGCGAAATTTCTCTAGGGATGAGAAGCATCAATGGTTAAGCGTTAGCAATGAACAGAAACAACAAACGTTCTTTAATATCTGGACGTGTAAAGAAGCGTTTATAAAAGCAACCGGTAGAGGCTTGGGCATGGGGGTCAGGCGCTGTACTTTTAACCTTCAATCACCGTATGAAATAAGGCAATGTCCTGAGCAATATGGTGATGCAGTTGATTGGCGATGTGTGCCGTTAGAGTTTGATGGCTCATTAAGTGCAACCTTGATGGTACGAGCTAAAATATGCGAGCCATTTATCTTTGAATTTGATTCTGATAATCTCCCAGAAATGGCGTAATGCCATTAGAATAGTGCGTTGCTTAGTTTGTTTTTAATATAAAAAATAGCCGTTATAACTATGAATGAATTCCCTAAAACGCTCGTTGAAGCGCTGAACAATAATCAAGATGCCGATAAAGGCATCACGTACATCAGTGGCAAAGACGCTGAGCGTGAAGTCAGTTACCCCGATTTAAAACAACGCGCGTTGGGCTTATTGCACCATATTCAACAAAAAGGTGCTTCTGAAGGTGATGAGCTGATTATCCATCTGGCGGATAACGAACAGTTTATTGACGCGTTTTGGGCCTGTCAGTACGGTGGTATTGTGGCCGTACCGTTGGCTATTGGCACCAGTGACGGGCATCGGCAAAAGGTTTTCAATGTCTTTGAAAAGTTGCAAACGCCGTATATTGCGACCTCCAGAAAGGCACTGCAGCGTTTGAAGGTGTACGCTGAGGAACAAGGTAAAGAGTCAGTTTACGAAGAGATTCAACGAAAAGCAGTGATGCTTGATCGCATTGAAGAATTTAATACCTTGGGACAGTGCGCTGATATTAAGCCAGAACAAACCGCATTTATTCAGTTCTCATCCGGTTCAACGGGTGACCCAAAGGGTGTTGTTCTGACGCATAAAAACTTAGTGACGAACTTATTTGGCATCATCGACTGCAGTGCGTTTGATGGCAAGGATAGCTTTTTTAGTTGGATGCCGTTGACTCATGACTTAGGCATTATTGGTTTCCACTTGACGCCGTTATTCGTCAACATTAATCAGTATATGATGCCGACGGAACTCTTTGTTCGTCGTCCAAGCCTTTGGTTAGAGAAATCGAGTGAGAAAAAAGCGACGATATTGTCGTCACCTAACTTTGGTTACAAGCACGTTTTAAAGCGCTTCAAAGCTGAAAATCAAGAAGGCTTAGATTTATCAAATGTGCGTTTATGTTTTAACGGAGCAGAACCTATTTCGGCGGATTTATGTCGAGAGTTTAATGCGGTAATGAAACCATTCGGTTGGTCCAATACAGCAATGTTCACCGTGTATGGGCTTGCAGAAGCTTGTTTGGCAGTGAGTTTTCCGAAATTACGGCAACCGTTATCGACGATTCATGTTCTAAGAAACTCTCTAGTAGCAGGTCA
>DUCA01000060.1 GCA_012960055.1 Cycloclasticus sp. | reverse complement strand
ATTGTCAAAGTGTCTATTGTCGGTGTGGGTATGCGTTCGCACGCCGGTATAGCCAGTCAAATGTTCTCAGCATTGGCCGAAGAAGGCATCAATATTCGAATGATCTCTACCTCAGAAATCAAAATTTCGGTCGTCGTGGATGAGAAATATTTGGAATTAGCGGTGCGTACACTGCACGAATCATTTGGATTATCGCAAGAATAAATTAGGTTTGATGGCTGTTTGCTCCCAAATAGCTATGGTAGAATACGCACGATAATAAAGAACGAAATATTGGCTGGTAATGTTTCAGGGAATTGAAGCAAAAAGGAGATAGTATGCTTATATTAACGCGTAAAGTTGGTGAGTCCCTAGTGATTGGAGATGATGTATCAATCATCGTATTAGGGGTTAAGGGTAATCAAGTTAGAATCGGAGTAGACGCACCTAAAAGCGTTTCCGTTCATCGTGAAGAGATTTATAATAAAATTCAAGATGAAAAAAATAATAGTGGTAATAGATAACTAAAGCCACATAAAGAGGGGGTCTTTAGATTCTTCTCAAGCAAAAAAATTCCGGAGAGATGGCCGAGCGGCTGAAGGCGCTCCCCTGCTAAGGGAGTATGGGTTTTAAAGCCCATCCAGGGTTCGAATCCCTGTCTCTCCGCCATTTTCCATCAAAACCAATAACTTAAAGCAAGTTTATTGGTTAACCACAGATTTTTCCTCCCCCCACCATTTTAATTAGATTCGTTGCGGTTGTTTATTTAAGCGCAGCCCTTGTAAGCCCACTGCTGCTTACAATTTATATGCCTTGGTTATTGGATGGGTATGGATAGGTTAAACTCTAATAATCTGATGACGCTAGAGGGCTGTAAACATGATTTATCCATTAGCTGCGATGCTGCTTTTAGTATTGATTCTATTTGCTCTTCTTTTTGTCGCAAGAATGCGTGCTCTGTATTCGGGTAAAGTTGATTTTAGGTATTTTGAAACCTTCAAAGGCGCTCAGTCGCCAGAGTATTTAACCCAGGTCACCAATAACTTAAATAATCTATTTGAAGTGCCGCCAATATTTTATATGGCGGCGACTTTAGCAATGGTATTAACGATTGAAAGCGAGGCGATGTTGTTTAATGCTTGGGGCTTTGTCATTGCTCGCTATATACATTCGCTGGTACATATCACAATCAATAACTACTTAATGCGCGGTGGGGTTTTTACCGTTTCAATCTATTTTTTAGTGATGCTTTGGCTTGAGATTTTGCCAAATATTTAAGTTTTATCAGCAACAGGACGAATTAGGCACAATCTCCAACGTGTCTGAGAGAGGTTATTATGGGTTTGTTGGCCAGTAAGAAAGAAGCAGCGAGAATTGACCGCATTAACGTGTCTTCAAAAAACGGCCTGTTAAATAAGTACGCGTATTTTTCACCCGCCGACTCGCCATACGTTTTCGAGGTGTCGAGCGAAAATTAAGCCATATCTTGCACAAATGTTCGTCAATATAAGCGCCCAACAATGCTAGCAAATAGATTTTGTTTCGCACCTACATTAGGCGATTGTGAATATGATTATTGCTTGCTCGGCTGCTAAGCTAATTGCAGAAGGGCTAGAGACCCTGCAGCAATTAGATTATTTACTGGACCTCGGGTGTGATGAATATCAAGGTTACTGTTTCAGCAAAGCCTTGGTCGCGATAATTTTGTCGGTTACGTACGAGGCTTGGCGGGCTAGAATGCTTGACTTGGTTTTCGTGGTGCTTAAACTAAGCAAAACACGATTATTTCACCTTGTTTATGATTATTTGCTTGACCTTTTATTTAAGGCTAATACAATAGCCAACTTCAAAGCGCCAGTAGCTCAGCTGGATAGAGTACTCGGCTACGAACCGAGCGGTCAGGAGTTCGAATCTCTTCTGGCGCACCATACAAAATAAAACCTGCTTCGGCAGGTTTTATTTTTTGTATACCAAAAATTTATTTAAAATAAAAACAGCGTTAAAAAGATGTTTTTAAATAAATCTATGGAGAGATTAGTATGTTAAATAATGTAGAATTAATTTTAGCATCCGTTAAGAAATTAGAAGAAGTTATTAAGCTGTTTCAAGAAAATGGCGCCGTTGTTACGGATCAACTTAAAAAGTTACAAGCTAACTGATTTAGGCCAATTGAGAAAAAACCGCTATCTAGTCAGGTAGCGGTTTTTTTGTGTCTCACTATATAGTGGTATATTTTAAGCTCATTTATTCATGTTATCTATTCTTTTAATTAGCTAACAAATTGATATTACAAGTAATTATGTAAATTCAACGCAACTCCGTATATCACTAGATATGGTTGATTTTTAAATATATGGCACATCATCTTGTGTTTCTTTCGGTTTTCTTTTAATCTAAGAGGGTAGAAAGTTTGGGGGGTTACCTCGAACAACAATAAATAGCAGGACGTAAAGGGGACGTATGGGCACAGCCAATTTAAAAGTCGTTAAAAAAAGCCAATCTAAGATTGAGTTTCAATCCGCATCGTTGGATATTTGGGATAAGAAGTACTGCTTGAAAAGGCAAGATGGGACGGCTGTTGATGCAAATATCGAGGAAACGTATAACCGCGTGGCGATAGCTATTGCGGATGTTGAAGAAACAGACGACAAAAAAGAATATTGGCAGGACCAATTCATTTGGGCTTTGGAACACGGTGCCATTCCAGCGGGTCGTATTATTTCAAATGCCGGCGCAAGCGCCTACAAACCGGCGACCTCTACCATTAACTGTACGGTATCAGGATCAATTACCGATTCTATGGACGACATTCTTGGCAAAACGCACGAAGCAGGCTTAACGCTTAAAGCCGGTTGTGGTATCGGTTATGAATTTTCAACATTGCGCCCAAAAGGGGCTTATGTGTCGGGTGCGGGTGCTAATACATCCGGTCCATTGTCGTTTATGGATATTTTCGACAAGATGTGTTTCACAGTGTCATCTGCTGGTGGTCGCCGTGGTGCGCAAATGGCAACGTTTGATGTGTCTCATCCGGATGTGCGTGATTTCGTCCGTGTAAAGCGTGAAGATGGCCGCTTACGCCAGTTTAACTTATCTTTACTCATCACCGATGATTTTGTACAAGCGGTCAAAGATGATGCCGATTGGCCATTGGTCTTCCCGCTATCAGAAAAAGAATTAGCCAGTGGCGAAATAGACCTTAATGATGAGAACAAAGTCATTTGGCGCGAATGGCCAGTGACCGATGGCTATCAGGTAAATGATGAAGGCCTAGTCGCTTGCCGTATCTACAATACGATTAAAGCACAACGCCTATGGGAAACCATTATGGCGTCTACCTACGATTATGCAGAACCCGGCTTTATTCTTATCGATAAAGTAAATGAAATGAACAACAACTGGTTTTGTGAAAATATTCGCGCCACTAACCCTTGTGGTGAACAACCCTTACCACCGTATGGTTCGTGCTTATTGGGGTCAATTAATTTGACAAAATTTGTTATAGATCCGTTTACTAATAAAGCGACCTTTGACTGGAATACATTCCGTCAGACCGTTAGCATCTTTACAAGAATGTTGGATAATGTAGTTGAAATCAATGGCTTGCCGTTACAAGGGCAACGTGATGCGATTGCACACAAACGTCGTCACGGCATGGGGTTTTTGGGTCTGGGCTCAACCTTAACTATGATGGGAATTCCTTATGGTGAGCAAAAGTCAGTTGATTTTACTGAAGAGGTCAGCAAACAATTGGCGGTAACTGGTTGGGAAGCAGGACTAGAATTAGCCAAAGAAAAGGGTGCAGCACCGATTATGGACGAAGATTTTGACGTGACGGGTGATATGCTGCGTAAGCGTCCAGAAATGATGGCAGATGGCTATAAATTAGGCGACACGATCAAAGGCAGAATCTTACACGCAAAATACAGCCGTTATATGCAACAAATTGCTTCAGTAGCGCCTGAATTGGTAGAAAAACTCGCTGAAACTGGCGCGCGTTTTACGCATCATAGTTCTATTGCGCCAACGGGCACTATTTCTTTGTCACTCGCTAATAATGCCAGTAACGGCATTGAACCAAGCTTTGCTCATCATTACGCACGTAACGTGATTCGTGAAGGACGTAATGCGAAAGAGAAAGTAGATGTCTTCTCGTTCGAGTTGTTAGCTTATCGCTCGCTGATTAACGAAAAAGCCATGCCATATTCAGACGTGGCAGAAGTAAAGTTACCGGATTACTTTGTAACGGCTGAAACGATTACGCCAAAACAACACGTGGATATACAAGCTGCAGCGCAAAAATGGATAGACTCGTCGATTTCAAAAACCGCAAACGTACCAACGGACTTCGCATTCGATGAGTTTAAAGACATTTATCTGTACGCACATGAAAAGGGTCTCAAAGGTTGCACCACCTTCCGTTTTAATCCAGAAGTGTTTCAAGGCGTATTGGTAAAAGAATCCGATTTAGAAAATACCACGTATCGTTTCACACTTGAAGATGGCTCAACACTTGAAGCTAAAGGCAATGAAATGGTCGAATACGAAGGAGAGTCACACACTGCCGCGAACCTTTATGATGCCTTAAAAGAAGGCTATTACGGTAAATTTTAATAGCGGTTAAGCACGAGGAGATAAAACAATGACACATGAAATATCACAAAAAATAACGGGCTATGAAGTAGTCAAAAAAGAAACAGAATCAACAGAAGAAATAGTCGAAGCGGTCGATGAGCTTAAAAAAAGCAACATCATTCAAATGCACGAGAGCCTTGCTAGGCCCGAAATGCTATTGGGTTCAACGTATAAAATAAAAACACCGTTATCAGAACATTCTTTATACATCACGATTAACGATTTGCTGCTGAACGAAGGAACGGACCACGAACAACGCCGCCCATTTGAAGTATTCATTAACTCAAAAAACATGGATCACTTTCAGTGGATCGTTGCTTTGACACGTATTATGTCCGCGGTGTTCAGAAAGGGCGGTGATATCACTTTTCTAGTTGAAGAGCTACGCTCGGTGTTTGATCCAAGTGGCGGTTACTTCAAAAAAGGCGGTAAGTTCATGCCTTCATTGGTGGCAGAAATTGGTGATGTCGTTGAATCACACCTGAAATTAATCGGCATGATTAAAACTGAAGAAATCAGCGAACACCAACAAAAAATAATGGACGAGAAACGCGCCCAGTTTGAAGCGGATAAAAAACCGAAAGAAGCCGAAGGCTCAAGTGCTTTCCCTGAGGGTTCTCAGTTGTGCGCCAAGTGTAATACCAAAGCCGTGATTAAGATGGATGGGTGTATGACGTGTTTGAATTGTGGGGATAGTAAGTGCGGCTAGTTTTGCCACATCGGTCTTTATCAATGCCCGTTGTGGTTGCGACTTTTGGCGGCATAAGGTGCGACCGAATTAGGAAAAAAATACGACTAAAGAGTCTTGTTTTATAAGGGCTAAAAGAGGTGGTGTTGAATTGAGGATACGTATTGCTAGCTTTTTCATTCTTTGATTTACCAAAAAAATTAGAAAGGGGCTTTTTAGCCCCTTTTTTATTCGAAACGCTATTTATTTAAATAGAGCTGAGCTCGGGTGTCTAAAGTTGACCTAATCTGTTTCCACTTTGGCATTACCTCGGTCAGTAAGCGCCATAACTTTTCGCTGTGGTTGTGCTCAGCTATATCGCGACGTTAATGCAGTGTCACGTAATCGACGGCTTCTTTAGCACTAGACGGCCTGTTATTGAACAACGTCATGTGCTATATATCTATGTAGAGTTTATGTGGTTTTATTTTAAAATTGTATGCTAGTTATTGGCTAGACATAAAATTTCAAGAACTGATCGAAAGCGCGATAAAAGTGAGATCAATTGATGTTGAAGATTAAAGGGGATAAGGATTCTCTCTTTTTTATTTAAATTAAAACACGGAGGTAAATAAAAATAATAAATAGGTTGTAGCAAAGGTGCCACAAGATAAGTCAGATTTCGAGAAAAAAATCGCCAAAGTAAATGCGGCACGTCAACGTCAATTCGATAAACAAAAAGAAAAACGTGCCTCGGCTGAGTTTCAAAAAGC
>DUCA01000059.1 GCA_012960055.1 Cycloclasticus sp. | reverse complement strand
ATGCTCTCACCTTTCGCTGCAGCCGATGTGGCAATATTTAGATTAATAACGTCGGCAGACAGGCGCTTTGCAGCCAGCTCAAAGGTAGTGCGTGTTCGTGTGCTGTTTTCAAAAAACAAATTAACGATGGTTTTACCGCGCAACACCGGCACTTTCTTTACCGCCTGATGGCTAATAGTTGAAAACGACTCAGCAACGTCCATTATCTCAGTCAGAACGTCTTTTGATAAACTTTCAGTGGTTAGAAAATGACGGAGTCGCCCCTGTTCATCAAGTTGCAAACAGGAACTATCGGGTGCTTTGAAGGACGTACTAGCAGGTTGCTTGCTAGAGCTCATATCAGTCAATTCCGGTTAGTTTCAAGCGCTAAAGGCGCCGGTCCAGTCAATTTTACCTGTTTTTGGGGTGATAAATCCAGTTTCAAACCAACAATGTCGGCATGAATCGGTAATTCGCGCGCGCCTCTGTCAACTAAAACGACCAAAGTAACACTATCTGGGCGGCCATAATCGAAGATCTCATTCAGTGCTGCGCGGATAGTTCGACCGGTATACAACACATCATCAACCAAAATAATGTGCTCGCCCTCAACTCCACAGGGGATTTTGCTCGGCTTAACTTGAGGGTTCAGGCCAATGCGCGTGAAGTCATCACGGTAAAAAGAAATATCAATATCACCTAGCGGTTTTGTTAACCCCAGTTCTTCATGCAATTTCTCAGCAACCCACAAACCGCCCGTATGCACGCCTATCATCAACGGATCAACAATGTTGTTAATCGCCATATGCCGTTTTATATCATCCGCCGTCACCTCGATAATCGCATTAATATCGATAGACGATAAATCTATTTCCATGGTTAGTTAACCTGTTTCCTTGTATTTAACCAGCTTTGTAAAATGAGCTGTGCCGCCAATTCGTCTTGCACTTCCCACAATTTATTGGCGCTCACTTGCACTTCATCAAACAGCATTTGCTTTGCCTCAAAGGTAGTTAACGCTTCATCAAACAACTCAACGGGGCATTGATAGCGCCCTTCTAGCTGGCGTGAAAAGCGAATCATTTTTGGTGTGACATCATTATCACTACCGTCTTCTTTTCGCGAGATGCCCACCACCATTTTTTTCGGCTGCCAGGTCTCAATAAGCTGGGTTATCTCATCCCAACCGGTTTTTTGCTTAACCGCTCGAACCGTTGCAATGGCATTAGCAATATTCGTCTCCGTATCACCCACCGCGACGCCTATTTTCTTAACGCCGTAATCAAAGCCCAAGCAAATGGCCATTAGCAGTGGCCTGCATCGTTACTCATTAAACTGATATCGACACCAATTCTATGACCCGCCAATTCCCAGCGCTGTATCACTGGCTCTTCAAAAATAATGTGTTGCTCCGCTTCGCCGTGGAGCCATGCATTACGTTGAATCTCTTGCTCTAGTTGCCCTGCATCCCAACCCGCATAGCCTAGAGCAACTAACCACTTCTCAGGCCCTCTACCTTCAGCAATCGCGATTAAAATATCTGTTGAGCTGGTGAGTGCAAATTCATCATTCACCTTCAAACTGGAATCCCAGTCGCCGACCGGCGTATGCAGAACAAACCCGCGCCCGGGTTGCACCGGACCGCCCATAAACAACGGAACCTCCGCCACCTCTGGGTTAATCGCTTTAATTGATAACTGATCAAAAATAGCTCTCATTGTCATCGTATGCGGCTTATTAATCACAAGCCCTAAAGCACCGTCTTCATCGTGCTGACATAAATAGGTAACGGATTTCGAAAAATCATCGCCTTCCAAACTGGGCATGGCAATGAGAAAATTATTGGTTAAATAACTGCTTGTATTCATTGATTCTTCTATTTAGTTCTCAAGGATCCTTCGTTTAAAAACTGCCATGTTCGTGTAATCACCAAAATATCCACTTCCTTTTGTAGCTCTATTGGTAATGGCGCGAAGGGTGCTGCCAGTTTAACAATATTGATCGCGGCGTCATCAATAATTTTATGCCCCGAGCGGCGGTTAATGATTATTTTCTTTAAATTACCGTCCGCATACAGTTCAACACTCATCACCAAGGTGCCTGATAGGCTTTTACGCCGCACGTCACTGGGGTAATTCAGATTGCCCACGCGCTCAATTTTTTGTTGCCAAGCAGCTTCGTAACTCGCCGCTTTATACTTATGCGCATTAATCGAGTTGATGTGCAGTTTACGCGGCCGTCTCGAATAGCTCGTTATTGCCTCATTCAATTCAGCCTGCAAGCGTGCGATTTCTTCGCTTTGTCGCAGCAGGTCGGCCGTCGTCAGCTCTTTGCTTTCCCTCGGAACCTTCTTATTGCTCGCATCAATCGCCACATCCGCTTCTGATTGTAGCAACACTTTTTGTGCTTGTGCTTGAGCTTTTTGGGTTTTATCAGATTGCGTCAGCACTGCCTTTTTCGTTGGTTGGGGTGCGGCTTGCTGTTGATTGATGGCTTTTTCTTCTGCCTCACCACTGCCAACTTGATCCTCTTGGGCAAGAAAGTCAGCTTTATCTGGACGCTGCTTGTCTGGCGTGGTAATTAATACAATTTCCAACACCTTATTCATCGAGCGGGGAACGTCGACATCAAAGCTCACACCTAGAATAACTAAGGCATGCACAATGCCCGCCGTAAACAGCGTTAGGCCTAGTTTATCCGCTGATGATATAGTTGCCGAAGTCACTGCTATGCTAATTTTTCCTCAATACAATCCATCAACAAACCGCTGATATTCAAGTCATACAAATTATCTAGTTCTTGAACGCAGGTCGGACTGGTTACATTAATTTCCGTCACATAGTCGCCAATCACATCTAGCCCGACGAAGAATAGACCTTTTTCAACCAATGTTGGGCCAATTTGCTCACATAACCAACGATCTCTATCGGATAATTCGCGCCCCTCGCCGGTTCCACCCGCCGCTAAATTTCCTCGTGTTTCCCCTTCTGCAGGAATACGAGCCAACGCATAAGGCACCGGTTTACCATTGATGATTAGGATGCGCTTATCTCCCTGCTTAATTTCTGGCAAATAACGCTGCACCATCGTGAGCTCTTTGCCGTGATTCGTCATTGTCTCCAATACCACACCCAAATTGTGATCGGCTTTTTTCAGTCTAAAAATCGACGCTCCGCCCATGCCATCTAACGGCTTAACAATCACATCTTCATGTTCAGTCAAAAAGTTTTTAATGCGCTGTGCTTGAGATGTAACGAGAGTAGGGGAGCAGCAGTCTGGAAACCACGCGGTAAACAGCTTTTCATTCGCGTCGCGTAAAGACTGCGGTTTATTCACTACCAACACGCCATCCGCTTCAGCTTGTTCTAAAACGTATGTCGTATAGATAAAGTTCATATCAAATGGCGGATCAACACGCATCAAAATCGCGTCCATCTCGCTCATCACGTTATCAATAGGTTCGCCTAATTCAAACCAACTGTTTTCATTACGCTGAACCGTTAACGGCTTATACGTCGCCTTCGCTATGCCATTGATTAAGTACAAATCTTGCTGTTCCATATAGAACAACTCCCAACCTCTGCTTTGCGCCTCAAGCAACATAGCAAACGTGGTGTCTTTTTTGATATTGATTGACCCAATGGGATCCATTACGACGCCTAAGCGCATGAGTTACTCCGGTTTTAAGTTATACGTAAGTCTCGTTAAATATCTCGCTTAACCGCCAACCATTAAACAACCAATGAGGTGACGGCCGTAACGGGCGGTTAGTGTCGAGTAATTTTTGCATTAAGGCTGTTAAAGACGTTTCTACGCCATTATAACTAACCCTACGACCATTAATGACTCTACAGCTAAAATCGCCTTGCGTGAATTTAAGCTCGACCCCCTCCAATATTCCCATCTCAAAAAAATTCTGAACAGAGCGGCGAGTTTTCAATTTTTCAGCTCCGGCTTTCGCTTCAGCATCTACTTTATCGGCTTCTGCTTGCAGTACTGCCGTCACATCATCAATGACCATCAACTCAAGAAGCACAATGACTTGTTCTGCCTCTATTTCAAAAAAACTCTTCGGGCATGCAAAAGAAATGAATGCCCAGTGGCAGCGATGCTGCTACCCCATATCCCCCCATAACACCTGCATAGCCGCAATAGAAGCAATAGCCGCTGTTTCATTCCTAACCACCCTTGGCCCAAAACCAAGCGCACTGAAACCAGCGTGCTCTGCATCTGTTACTTCTTTCTCTGAAAAACCACCTTCTGGACCGATCAATACGGCCACACCACCTTCTGGCTTTGCATACGTTTTTAACGTATTCGTTTTACCCGGCTCAAAAATAATACGACTAAGAGCCAAGTCACTGTTTAGCCAATCAGCCAAATCCATTGTTACATTGAGTGTAGGCGGGATATTTCTACCGCATTGCTCACACGCACGGTACACAATATTCTGCCAATGGTGGTGACGTTGAAGTCGCCGTTCATCCGTTAGCTTGACGACACAATGCTGGGTGATGACGGGCGTAATAACTGCGACACCTAATTCGGTGGCTTTTTGTATTGCCACGTCCATACGTTCGCCGCGCGATACGCTTAAGCCCAGCTCAATGGTCAAGGGCGATTCTAAATTCACATCACGCCATTCGCCGATGTTTAGGCTGACTGATTTTCTGCTGACCTCTGCCACGGTTGCTGAGTATTCATCGCCTTTGCCGTTAAACACCGTTAGTAAGAAGCCTTTTTTTAAGCGCAATACATTACGTAAGTAATGCGCCGCATCGGTCTCCAAGGTAATAACACTGCTCTCAGCTAATGCATGCTCAACAAATAAGCGTGAAATTCGCATTTTTAGCCGTGCAAACTATCTGGCAGGGTAATGGTGTCAATCGGGCTTTCCGCCTTGGGCGGCATTTGTAGGTGAAAGCCTTGTGTTTGCAAATTTTCAATCACTTTAAACACATTTTCTCGCGCTAATGGCCTGTCTGCAGACAATTCCAAATCAAACACATGCTCTGGTTTTGGGAACTGTTTCATCACTTCATCTGGCACATCAGAAAAGTCGTCTTGTTCTTTTACGTACAAATATAAACCATCGCGCTTAGCTGTTTTATAAACTGCGCAGGCTATTTCTTGCTGTTCATTCATGCGTTTTCAATCCCTAAGTTACGGCAAATCAATAAACTCGCTTCGGCCTGATTCATGCTGTAAAAATGCAGGCCTGGGCAGCCGTAATCTAATAAGGATTGGCACAGTTCACTCACCACATCAGCACCAAATGCTTTGATTGATTCACGGTCATCGGCAAAGCCTTCTAGGCGTTTAGCGATCCAACGTGGAATTTCCGCACCACACATACCCGAGAACCTCGCCAATTGTGAATAATTCGTTATCGGCATGATTCCCGGCACAATCGGAACATTTATGCCCATTTTATCGCAATCTTCAACAAATCGAATATACGCTTCAAAATTGAAAAAGTACTGCGTGATGGCGCCATTGGCTCCCGCCTCCACTTTTTGTTTAAAGTTCGCTAAATCCGTTTGCGCATTTTTTGCTTGCGGGTGAATCTCAGGATACGCCGCCACTTCAATGTGGAAATGATCGTTTGTTTCTTCACGAATAAAGCCCACCAGTTCGTTCGCATAACGAAACTCTCCTACATCCAAGGTGCCTGACGGAATATCACCCCGCAAAGCGACAATTCGATCAACACCCTGCGTTTTATAGTTCGCTAATATCTCGCGGATGTTCTCTTTAGTAGAACCCACGCAAGACAAATGCGGCGCAGCCGAAAAGCCCTGCTTTTTGATGTCCAGTACGGTGTTAATCGTACCTTGTTGGGTGCTACCACCCGCGCCAAAGGTAACAGAGAAATAAGCGGGGTCTATTTGACCCAGCTTTTTACTAACCGCTAATAATTTTTCTCGACCTTCTTCTGTTTTTGGCGGGAAAAACTCGAAGCTAATCGGTTGATGTGATTCTAATGCCATAGTTTAGTAACGGTAATGATTAGGTTTATATGGACCATCAACAGATACATTAATGTAATCTGCTTGTTCTTTGCTCAATTCAGTTAAGTTTGCACCAATTTTTTCTAAATGCAAACGTGCGACTTTTTCATCCAATGTTTTTGGT
>DUCA01000058.1 GCA_012960055.1 Cycloclasticus sp. | reverse complement strand
AACCGGGCGTATGGTTGAATAAGGTAACGGCTTTGTATTGTACTGTTTTAATATGGCATTTAACGCCGCGGCTAAATCTGGCGCGGTATCCACCAATGCGCCGTCTAAATCAAATAAAACCGCGTCTATCCGCTCAGTTGTGATGCCATTGGACATGAAATGAAGCTAGCTGGATTTTTTGAAAACGCAAATGTAGTTAACGCTAATATCATTGCCCATAGAAAACGATTTGCTGATGGGGTTATACTCAATACCGCGACTATCTACTAATTCTAAGCCCGCTTGACGTGCCCATAGTGCCAGTTCAGACGGTTTGATAAAACTTGCATAATCATGCGTGCCTTTCGGCAACATACCTAAAACATACTCTGCGCCAACGATGGACAATAAATAAGACTTAGGGTTTCTGTTTAAAGTTGATAGAAAAACATAGCCACCGGGCTTAACCAAGGTCGCACAAGCTTCAATAATGGAAACAGGGTCTGGCACGTGTTCCAACATTTCCATGCAGGTAACGCAGTCAAAGGCATTCGGTTTTTGTTCGGCCAGCTCCTCTACACTGATGTGTTGATAATTAACCGATACACCGCTATCTAGGCTATGTAAGTCAGCTACGTCCAATAACTCTTTACCTAAATCCACACCGGTGACATTGGCACCTTTAACGGCCATTGATTCGGACAAAATACCGCCACCACAGCCAACATCAAGCACATCCTTACCGGATAAGGAGACCATTTTGTCCACCAAGCTAAGACGAAGCGGGTTTATTTGATGCAAGGTTTTAAAATCACCCTCAGGGTCCCACCAATGGGATGCCATGGAGCTGAATTTTTCAACTTCACTTATATCTACGTTATTTTGATTCATGGTGTTATTTTACACCTGTTTTGTTGACTGGATGATGGAACGGAGTGATTTTTCCATGCCATTGTTTAGCTTTTTCAAGTAACACCGACTCATCCAACGTGGTCAGCTCATGGTTGTCCAACAGCCTTTTTCCCGCCACCCAAACATCACTGATTTGTGAGCGACTGGCTGAATACACCAAGGTGGAAATAACATCGTATACGGGCTGGGTTTCAATCTGCTTCAAATTAATCGCAAACACATCAGCTTGCTTGCCGATTTCTATCGAACCAATTTGATCATTTAAACCAAGCGTTTTTGCGCCATTGATTGTTGCCATGCGAAGGACATCATGTGCCGATAGGGAATTTGCTTTCCCTGAAATACCTTTTGCCAATAAAGCGGCTGTACGCATTTCGCCCAACATATCAATGTCGTTATTACTGGCTGAACCGTCAGTGCCTAACGCAACGTTGATGCCTGCTTCAAACAAGCTGAGTACTGGGCAAAAGCCGCTGGCTAATTTCAAGTTTGATTCTGGGCAATGCACAACGTGAACAGAATGTGTGGCCAATTGCTTTATATCGTCATCGTCTAACGCCGTCATATGCACGGTGATTAAATCGGGGCTTAGTAACTCTAGATTATTAAGACGGGCTAACGGTTTTATACCTTGTTTTTCTATCGCATCATCCACTTCACTTTGCGTTTCATGTACGTGAATGTGCATGGATAAACCCAGTTCGTCCATAATGGGTTGAAGCGTTTTAAATGATTCATCTGAGACAGTGTAGGGCGCATGTGGCGAGAACGAAAACGTGATGAGCTTGTTATTGTTGAATTGATCCCTGACAGCCAGCCCTTTAGAGATGTATTCATCTAAATCTTTAGCCCAACGCGTCGGGAAATCTATGATTGGAATGCCGATGTTGGCACGAATACCCGCACGCGATACGACCAATGCAGTCTGATCGATAAAGAAATACATGTCGTTAAAGCAGGTCGTTCCGCTTCGTATCATTTCAGCAATCGCAAGTTCAGTGCCATCTTTAACAAAATGCTCATCTGCTAATTCGGTTTCAGCCGGCCAAATGTGCTCATTAAGCCATTCGTCAAGGGGCAGGTCGTCAGCTAGCCCTTTTAATAAGCTCATAGCCGCGTGGGTATGCGCATTAATAAACCCGGGGACGACAGCATGGTTGCTGATCTCAACAAGGTTTAATGGTGAATATTTCGTTGCCTCACCCTGAGGCAAAATATCAATGATTTTGTCACCATCGATGATGAGCGCATGATGATGCAGTACGCTATCATCTGCATCTACCGTTATAATCCAACGGGCATTAATTTGAAGACTTACTTGCATAATATGATGAATAAAAAAACTTTGTTGTATGACACCATTCGGCCGCTTAACTGGCATGGTATGGTGTGCGCTTATTGGATCAGCGGCAATTGCCTGAACGAGAAGTATATCTACATATAACAAGCACGCAAGCCTTGTCTCACGCCATTAAAGACAGGGTAGCGCATGGTGCGTCAGCGATAGGAATAGCCGCTGCATATGGAGCGTGCTAGCTGCAAAGAAGCAGATAACGAGTCTAACGCTGACTTCCAACAGCACTTTCAGAATAAGCTGGCTTTATTGACCTCGTCGTAACCAACCGCCATTAATCTATTTAATACGCTAAATGCTGCCAAACAAATAAACAAGCCGTTGAAAAACCTATTGCCCTGGGCAGATAAGTGGCTTGCCGATGAAACCCGCCCCCGGAACCAAGGTTCAAGGTTAACGTTATGGGAGCTGCAAAAAGAAAACATACAGGCCACTTTAATTGCCGATAATGTGACGGCATCCTAATGCAGCAGGGCAAGGTGGATTGGGTAGTTATGGGCACCGATAGTATTTGCACTAACGGCGGTATTGCTAACAAAATTGGCACCTATTCATTGGCTGTTTTGGCCAAACATCATGGTGTTAAGTTTATGGTAGCCGCGCCAACCACAACGGTTGATGCAACCGCTAGCACGGGCGCAGATATAACCATTGAGCAGCGCTTGGCGGATGAAATATTGCCCAATTATTATCACAAGGCAATGGCAAGTGCGTTAAACCCCGTGTTTGATGTTACGCCCGCCTGTTTAATATCTGCTCTCGTGACGGAAAAAGGGTGATTGAATCACCAGATGCCAGTAAAATACAGTCTTTAACAACATGAATAAATGATTTGATGTCTCAATTATTAGCAATAGCTGCAGGTGGATCGATAGGCGCTGTAATGCGGTACCTTGTGTCGACTGGAATTTATAGCTGGCTCGGACGGGGATTCCCATACGGTACCTTAGTCGTTAACGTGTTAGGTTCGTTAGCGATGGGGTTATTGTATGAATTGTTCTTACAACGGTTATCCATTTCACCCGAAGTAAGGGCGGTATTACTCGTTGGTTTTTTGGGTGCTTTTACCACCTTTTCAACGTTTTCTATTGAAACAATCAACCTGATAGAACAAGGCGACTTACTGAAAGCCGTCACCAATATGTTGGCCAGTGTTATTTTATGTGTCCTGGCGGCGTGGTGCGGGCTGCAAATGGCAAGACAATTATGAAAACTAAAACCGTACGTATTGCGCGTATTTATTTAACTGAAGTCGACCATCAACTTAACTAAATAATGCTGTACTTGCGAAGTTCCAACAAGATTGCTGGCGCAACCGCGTTTAGGGGCATTGAAGGTTATGGTCAATCAGGAAAAATGTATGACTCGTCCTTAATCGACCTGTCTTTTGATTTACCCATGATCATTGAATTTTTCGATGAATCACATAACGTTTTGAGCACCATCGAATATCTCCAAGAAAACTTTAATGTTAACCAAGCAGTTAGCTGGTTAGCGAAATCACATAACTAATTTATAAAGGAAAGCTATATGTTAGACCCTCAGCTTTTAAGAAATAACCCCGATGATGTTAAACAAGCCATGCAACGTCATGGAGCCGACTTAGACGTTGATGCGTTTAATGTGCTTGAAACTCAACGTAAAGAGATTCAGGTTAAAACTCAAACATTACAAAGCGAACGTAACAGCCGTTCAAAATCCATTGGTCAGGCCAAAGCTAAAGGTGAAGACATCAAACCCTTGCTCGACAGTGTGTCGAAGTTGGGCGATGAGCTTAAAGCGGCTGAGGCTGAACTAAACGATGTTCAGGCACAACTGCAAGATATTCAATTATCGCTGCCAAATGTACTGTCTGATGATGTACCTGCCGGTAAAGACGAAGAGCAAAACATCGAGCTTAAAACCTGGGGCGATGTTCCAAGCTTTGACTTTGACGTGAAGGATCACGTTGATCTAGGCCAAGCATTGGGCGGCATTGATTTTGAAGCCGGTGCAAAAATTGCGGGCTCTCGTTTTGTAGCCCTTTCAGGGCCACTTGCTCGATTACAACGGGCGCTGACCCAGTTTATGCTGGATACCCATACAGATAAACACGGTTACCGCGAAACGTATGTACCGTACCTGGTTAATAAAGAGAGTTTGTTTGGCACGGGACAGTTGCCTAAATTCGAAGAAGATTTGTTTAAAATGTCGGGGGATTCACCGTATTACTTAATCCCAACAGCGGAAGTGCCGGTGACCAATTTAGTACGCGATGAAATAGTCAGTGCTGGTGATATGCCACTAAAATTTGTTGCACACACACCCTGTTTTAGAAGCGAAGCAGGGGCCTACGGACGCGATGTTCGCGGCATGATTCGCCAACATCAATTTGAGAAAGTAGAGCTTGTGCAAATTGTTAAAGCAAGTGACTCAGCTAAGGCTCACGAGGAATTAACTCAACACGCCGAGGGTATTTTGCAAGCGCTTAAATTGCCGTACAAATTAATGTTACTGTGCTCAGGCGATACTGGCTTTTCATCAACTAAAACGTTTGACCTTGAAGTGTGGTTACCCGGTCAATCTGCGTACCGTGAAATTTCCTCGTGCAGTAATTTCACCGATTTCCAAGCTCGTCGTTTAAAAGCCCGTTGGCGTAACCCCGAAACAGGAAAACCTGAGCTAGTACATACGGTGAATGGTTCAGGTTTAGCGGTTGGCCGTACACTGGTAGCAGTCATGGAGAATTATCAGCAAGCAGATGGCTCTATTAAGATACCTGAAGTATTAAAACCTTATATGGGTGGTCTTGAACTTATAACGCTTTAACAGAAAAATAAAACCCATAAAAAAAGCCCCAAATATGGGGCTTTTTTTACATGAAAAACTTATGAACTAATCACGACCACTCATAGCACCTAAAATGTGCAACAAGCTGGTAAACAAGTTAAACAAGCTGATGTACAAAGAAACCGTTGCCATAATATAGTTAGTTTCACCGCCGTGAATAATGGCGCTAGTTTGGTACAAAATCATGCCAGACATCAACATAATAAACATCGCTGAAACGCCTAAAGATAGAGCAGGGATGCTGAAGACCATTGCACCAATACCCGCAAGGAACGCCACCAAAATACCAACCATTAAGAAACCAGAAATAAAGCTAAAATCTTTCTTGCTGGTTAACGCATAAGCAGAAAGCCCAAGGAAGATAACGCCTGTGCCGCCCAATGACGTCATAATCAACTCGTGACCGTTAGAAAACGCATTGAGATACATATTTAAGATAGGGCCCAGTGTCATCCCCATAAACCCTGTTAAGGCGAACACACAAACAATACCGATAGCACTGTTTCTAAATTTCGTTGTTAGCCATAACAAACCAATATAGCCAACAAGCGTTATAATCATACCTGGGTGAGGTAAGTTCATGCTCATTGAAAGGGCCGCAGTGGCTGCGCTGAACATCAACGTCATCGCTAATAAAATATAGGTATTCTTCAGCACCTTGTTTGTCGCCAGAATACTCGCTTCGCTATGCGCCATTGTTTGATTAAATTGGTTCACTTACATACCTCACTAAAGTTAATAATGCTTACAAATTAAGACTGCCACTGGCAGATTTGGTTCAATCCTACTCAATTATAAAAAATCTTCAAGTGTTTTAATGAATCTACTGGAAAAGAGAGCGCATATTCAGTAGTATGCCCCGCTTGAAAGTAAATCTTTTGATTTACCTCCTATAACCGCTTAAAACTGGAGAGATGGCAGAGCGGTTGAATGCACTAGTCTTGAAAACTAGCATGGGTTAACGCCCATCCAGGGTTCGAATCCCTGTCTCTCCGCCATATAATGTTACTAAGCCCTTATTATATAAGGGCTTTTTTATGCGTGTTGATTCTGATGTACGGATTGATGT
>DUCA01000057.1 GCA_012960055.1 Cycloclasticus sp. | reverse complement strand
ACGCGGTTTATCAGCGGGCCGTGTGCAAAGCCCTGCTTTACGGTTAATCGTTGAGCGAGAACTGGCAATAGAAGCGTTCAAAAACCGCGAATATTGGAGTATTGAAGCGTCTGTAAAAACCGCAGATAAATCGTTTAAAGCGAAACTCACGCATTTTGACGATACTAAGCTCACGCAATTTAGCGTTGAAGATGCTACTTTCGCGAATAAAATAAAAGACGATATTACAGCCGTTGCAGCCAGTCAGTTACTGGTTAAGAAGCTACAAAAGAAGCAGCGTAAACGTAACCCGGCAGCGCCCTTTACAACCTCAACGCTGCAGCAAGAAGCCTCAAGAAAACTGGGTTTTACCACCAAGAAAACAATGCAAATTGCCCAGCAATTGTATGAAGGGGTGACCATTGGCGCTGAGACGGCTGGTTTAATTACCTACATGAGAACCGACTCCGTGAATTTGGCCGATGAAGCGGTTGAAGAAATTCGTGGGTTGATAGCGTCGCGCTACGGCAAAGAAAATGTGCCAAAAACGGTGCCGGTTTACAAAACCAAATCCAAGAATGCTCAAGAGGCGCATGAGGCGATTAGGCCAAGTTCAGCAAATAGGGTGCCTGAAGAGATTCGTGGTTCGTTATCAAACGATCAATATAAATTATATTTATTGATATGGAAACGCGCCGTTGCCAGCCAAATGATTCATGCCTTAATTGATGGCGTGAGCGCAGATTTAACCTGCGGCAAGGGGCATGTGTTTCGTGCAACCGGATCAACGGTTAATAAGCCAGGTTTTATGTCGGTATACCTTGAGGGCAAGGACGACAGTAAAGAAGATGACGACAACAAAGAAAATTTATTGCCGCCAATGCAAGAAGGCGAGTTGATAGACTTGCTTGAGGTCATTCCTAATCAGCACTTTACCGAACCACCACCGCGTTACGGTGAGGCGAGTTTAGTGAAGGCCCTGGAAGAGTACGGCATTGGTCGACCATCAACGTATGCGTCTATTATTTCAACCTTGCAGAACCGGGATTATGTAGAGCTGGAAACCAAACGTTTTTACCCAACAGATGTGGGTCGAATTGTTAATAAGTTTTTAACCCAGCACTTCACAAACTACGTGGATTACGACTTTACTGCCAAGTTAGAAGATGACCTTGATGCCGTTTCGCGAGGCGAAAAGCAATGGTTACCACTGATGAAAATGTTTTGGCAGCCGTTTAAAGCATTGATTGAAGATAAAGAAGCCAGTGTTCAGCGTAGTGATGTGACGCAAGAGGCGATGGATGAAAATTGCCCAGAGTGCGGCAAGCAGTTGTCGATTCGCTTAGGGCGAAATGGTCGCTTTATTGGTTGTACAGATTATCCGGAGTGCAGCTATACGCGTAATCTAAATGACGATGCGGCAGCGGCTGAACCTGAAGTAGTGGAAGGTCGTCAGTGTCCGAAATGCGAATCAAATTTAATTATTCGTACCGGGCGCTACGGTAAATTTATTGGTTGCAGCTCCTATCCAAATTGCAAACACATGGAACCGTTAGAAAAACCGAAAGACACCAATGTAGTGTGTCCGGACTGTAAAAAAGGCACCATACTCGAACGAAAATCTCGAAAAGGGAAGCTATTTTATTCCTGTTCGAATTACCCAAAGTGTAAATACGCACTGTGGAACCCGCCGATTAATGAGCCATGCCCGAATTGTAACTGGCCTATCTTGACAGTAAAAACAACCAAACGGCGAGGCAGTGAGAAAGTTTGCCCGCAACAAGAGTGTTCGTATGTGACGCCTTGTGAAGAAATGGCTAAACCAGAGTAAACAAAGAAAAATATTATGCAAAATAAAACAACATTCGTCGCCGTTTTAATGGGCTCAGATTCTGACTATCCTGTGATGGAATTTACCTTGGCTGTACTTAAAAAGCTAGATATTCCTTACGAAGTAAGAATAACGTCAGCGCATAGAACGCCGGCGGAAACACATGAATATGTCACCAATGCTGATCAGCGCGGTTGCGGGGTGTTTATTGCAGCCGCCGGTTTAGCGGCCCATTTAGCGGGCGCAGTAGCGGCGAACACCGTGAAACCAGTGATAGGTGTGCCGTTAGATGCCGGTTCGTTACAAGGCAAAGACGCTTTATTATCAACCGTTCAAATGCCAGGTGGCATTCCGGTGGCGAGTGTGGCGATTGGCAAACCCGGCGCAAAAAACGCGGCTTATTTGGCGGCGCAAATTTTAGCGTTGTCGGACGAAAGCCTTGCGCAACGCGTGCTGGCTGAAAGAAAAGAAGCGGGCGAAGCAGTCATTAGGAAAAACCAAGAGTTACAAGAAAAACTCAAACAAGCCTAAAAGGCGAGTTTACTTCCGTGCCATCCGCTTGGCAGAAAAGGCGCTTTGTAGAGTCTGTACGTCGAGGTAAAGTGGTTTCCTATCCAACGGAGGCAGTATTTGGCTTGGGTTGCGACCCACTGAGTTCTGATGCTGTCTTTAGTTTATTGAAGTTAAAGAAACGGGACCAGCATAAAGGCCTTATTTTGATAGCTTCTGACTTTTCTCAGTTGTCGCCTTACCTAAAGCCGTTACCTGAAACGGTTATGTTAAAAATAAATGATGTAAATCAGGAACCGACGACGTGGCTCTTGCCGGTACAAGAATCTGTACCACGGTGGTTAACAGGCGGCCGTGAAACGTTGGCAGTTCGACTTGTACAGCACCCTTTAGCGAAAGAACTGTGTGAACTTGCGGGCATGGCGTTGGTATCAACAAGTGCCAATGTTAGTGGTTGCGAGCCGTGTAAAACAGCGTATCAAACACGGTTAAAATTTCGTGCCTTAGGCGTTCATACCCTTGGTGGTCGAGTAGGCGTGTCCACTAAGCCGAGTAGAATTATTGATCCCCTTTTAAATAAACAAATACGTTAAATCACCGTCTATGTCAGCACCCAATATACAACGAGTAAAAGAGTATTTATTAAGCTTACAAGACGGTATTTGTTCGTCACTGGAAGCGCTAGAAGGTAACGGTGTTTTTAAAGAAGATTTGTGGGATAGAGGTGGGAACAGTGGCGGTGGTCGGACACGTGTATTGGAAGGCGGCGATGTGTTTGAGCAAGCAGGCGTTAACTTCTCGCATGTTCGTGGCGATTCTTTACCGGCTTCAGCCACTCAGCATCGTCCTGAATTGGCGGGGCGCAACTTTGAAGCGCTCGGCGTGTCGTTGGTCATGCACCCTCGCAATCCTTACGTACCTACGTCGCATGCGAATGTTCGTTTTTTTATAGCGGAAAAAGAAGGTGAAGAGCCCATTTGGTGGTTTGGTGGAGGCTTTGATTTAACGCCCTATTATGGTTTTAAAGAGGATGCTGTGCATTGGCATCAACAAGCGCAGGAGGCTTGCGAACCCTTTGGTGAGAACGTATACGCGGAATATAAGAAATGGTGTGATGATTACTTTTTTTTAAAACACCGCAATGAGCCACGCGGTATTGGCGGCCTGTTCTTTGATGATTTAAACGCGGGTGGTTTTGAGCGCAGCTTTGAGTTGATGCAAAGTGTGGGACATCACTTTATCAAGGCTTATGAACCCATTGTTATGCGCCGTAAGGACATGCCGTTTACTCAAAGAGAAAAAGACTTTCAGCTTTATCGACGGGGCCGATATGTTGAGTTCAATTTAGTTTACGACCGAGGCACATTGTTTGGTTTGCAAACAGGTGGTCGTACCGAGTCTATTCTCATGTCGTTGCCGCCACAGGTAAGTTGGCGCTATAACTGGAGTCCCGAGCGTGGCTCACCCGAAAGTGAGCTCTACGACGTGTTTTTAAAGCCTAAAGATTGGTTGGCTGAGAGCTAAGAAGGGTTGCGACTTATTTTTGTTTCTTGGGGTGCTAACTGGCTAGAAGCTTCTGAACGCTTATTCTTTTCTGCCAGCTGATTGATCACATCCTTTAATCCGCCGCTTCGTTTAATGCTTCTAGCAAAACTGGCTCTGTAATTCGTCACCATGCTGATGCCTTCGATAATCACATCGTAGGCTTTCCATTCGCCAGCTTTATTAACCGCCATACGGTAGTTAACGGCGATAGGTGGGCTTGAAGCTTGAATGATTTCAGTTTTAACAATCACGCGTTTTTTTGTTGGGTCGAGAGACATTGGCATGAAGTGCACCGTCCATTCGTCAAATTCTGTGAATGCCGTGGCGTAGGTGTTGACAAATAGCCCTTTGAATTCTTGTTGGAATTGGTCTTTTTGACCTTGAGATGCTTTGCGCCAGTACTTTCCAATCACCAGTCGAGATATCTTGTCTAAATCGACGCGTGGTTCAATGACCTCGCTCACTAATTGAAAAATATATTGGCGATTGTTTAGCCGTTCGTTATCTTTTTGGATGATGTCATACAGCAAATCAGACGTTTCTTGAATGACTCGTTGAGGTGCATTAAGTTCGTTTGCAGCTGTCGCAGAAAAGGCTGCGCACGATAGAAACGCAATCAGCCCTGCGAATAAGTTAATGCGAAGCGGGCGATGGCCTTTTCTCGCTGCACTGATACGTGCGCTGCTTGCTTGTAAAAAAGCTTTGATTTTAATCATAATATACTGTCCGTTGTTACTCTTGTCGTGGCTCATTTGGTAGGCCGTGTATAGGCTTATTCTATTACCGCCTTACCTGAACGTTCGATGACGGTTGAACGTAAAGGGCATAAGGCCAGCATGGATGGGTCCGCGTTGCTCACTTTATTGGCGTACCAACCATTGAAAAAAAACTATGCTACGAATACCACCTAAGTTATTTTTATTGTCTTTTCTGCCCGTTTTTCTTTAAAACGGGAAATGCTTTTAGCAATATTTGCTTCAAAAATTACGTTGTTTCAACGTTTGGTAAGCAGAGTTAAATGCTTCATCAATGCCCATACCACAGCTTCTTTCATAATCCCTGCCGTTAGCAGCAAGCGTTAATGTTGATAGAAAACTAAGAATTAAAATGCTTAATAAATGTTTCATAGACGGTTATTACATGGCGGTATGTAATAGACCCTAATAGAGAGTATAGTCGTTGAAATCAATATTTCTACAGTCGTTTTGCAACTTTTTTTTTGTTAAAATGTTAGCGGGTAATTATAGCTTGAAATGGTAGGTAAAATGAAGGTCGATAAATCAACTGCAATTCTTCACACGAGGCAGCGTCGCATGCGCGCGGATAGCTTTAGTCGTCGCTTAATGCGAGAAACGACGCTGACAGCCGACGATTTAATTTACCCGGTTTTCGTTATTGAAGGTGACAATCAACGTCAAATTATCGATTCGATGCCAGGCGTTGAACGGCTAAGTGTTGATTTGTTATTGCAAGAGGCAAAAGAAATTTTTGATTTAGGTGTGCCAGCGCTAGCGCTTTTCCCAGTGACATCCGCGGAGTCTAAAACAGAAACAGCCGGTGAAGCATGGAACCCCGAAGGTTTGGCGCAACGGGCTGTTCGAGCTTTAAAACAAGCACTGCCTGGACTGGGCGTGATTACCGACGTTGCCTTAGACCCGTTTACGACGCATGGGCAAGACGGCTTAATCGACGAAAGGGGTTATGTGTTAAATGATGAAACAGTTGAGGTGCTGGTAAAGCAGGCCATCTCGCATGCTGAAGCAGGTGCCGACATTGTTGCGCCGTCCGACATGATGGATGGGCGTGTGGCTGCGATACGTGAGGCGCTCGAAGTTGCCGGTTATACCAAGACTAAAATATTAGCCTATTCAGCTAAGTATGCGTCGAGTTTCTATGGGCCGTTCCGAGATGCTGTGGGCTCGGCAGCGCAATTAGGCCCGGGGAATAAATACAGCTATCAAATGGATTGTGCGAATACTGACGAGGCTCTCGTGGAAGTGGGTTTAGACATTGAAGAGGGCGCTGATATGGTGATGGTCAAGCCAGGCATGCCTTATTTGGATATTGTTCGGCGGGTTAGTGATGAATTTAATATCCCCGTGTTCGCTTACCAAGTGAGTGGTGAGTACGCGATGTTGAAAGCCGCTGCGCAAAATGGTTGGTTAGATGAAAAGGCAACCGTTTTGGAGTCATTGCTGGCGTTCAAACGGGCGGGAGCCGATGGCGTACTGACCTATTTTGCTAAAGACGTTGCCCGTTGGTTAAAAGAAAAGAGTTAATTAATGGATCAATACGCAGTTTTTGGGTTTCCTATTGGGCACAGTAAGTCCCCCGTTATTCATCGGCAGT
>DUCA01000056.1:1516-6256 GCA_012960055.1 Cycloclasticus sp. | reverse complement strand
CTGCGTTGGTTGCTGTGGTTAAACGCAAGCCGTAATACAACAGGGACTGAAAACCAATAACGCCTGTTATTGCTAAAACGATAACAACCCGCCAATTAGCGATGTGTTTGATTTTCTTTATTTCACCCGTTTGCATTAACAGTAATAAAAAAATACTGCCGCCAATAAGCAAACGCGTGCTGATGATGGACCAGGGGCCAATAAAGTCAGCTAGGTAGTGTCCTAATATCATATTGCCGCCCCACAATAACCCTGCGGTGTTCAGTAACATAACGGCTTTGAGTGTTTCGTTTTTCAATTATTTTCCCAGTAAAAAACCCCGCAATAGGCGGGGTTGATATCTTATACCTACTTGTTCGTTAGAAATACACGTTCATATTTTTACTGATCAACACGTTTTGTTTTAACAAAATACGGCGTTTTGCCAGCTTTAAAACGCCATCTTCACGGCGCCAAAGATCTTTTCTGCTACCGATAAGCGTATCTTCGTCACGTTCTAAACGGTTGCGATACACCAAGAAGTTGGAATACACCAATACTTCGTCTGGGTTATCGGTCGTTTCCACTTCTATATTAGAAATGATATGACAAAAACGTGTTGCTGGGTCTTCCGACCAAGCTGTTCCTGTTTCTAAACGATCAATCCTTTTACCTAATTCCTCTAGATTATCGTTGTAGTACGCCATCCGACTCAAGTCATTCATTTGGTCGGTTTTGTCTTTACGGTAACGCGTTTCAATGCCCGGCATAAAATAATGCACATCAGGGGTCATCATGTCGGTCCATTTTCTATATTCTTCATCATCTAGAAAACGCACTTCTCGATACAAACGCTGTTCAACTTCTGAAATAAGCTCCACAGAAACTGCGGCTGTTCCTTCTTCTTTAAAATAAGCAGATACACTCATGACGCCTCCTTAAGCCTTTTTCATAGTGGGTATATCGCGCGTTGCACGACCGCCAAGCTGACTTTTATGCCGTTCTGGCACATCATCCCAACCTTGTGCATTCATCATATCTGCCCAGCGTTGGTAGAACAGACGTTGATTGGAATCGTTATATTGACCACGATAAATCGTTCCTGGCATATCAGGGTGGTCAATTTTACGGCTAATACCACAACCGTAATGTAGTTTTTCCTGACGAGTCACTACGCCACGGTTTACTGTTGTGCAGTTTTCCCAGTTTTCGCCATCGTCCATCTCAAATGCGCCACCGGGGCCAAAGGTAGTCATCACGCCTTTGGTGATGTCGTCTTTAATTTCTTCGGCCATTTCTTTATTCACAATTACAAATGTTTTAAGCTCTAGCTCATAGGGGCCTTTCGGATTCCATGTTCTAAAGGTGTGAATACCGGGTAAAAATGAAACATTAGGGAAAATAGAGGCCGATGCCACTGAGCCAAATATTTTTGAACGTACTTCACCCAAGCGTTTAGCCATTTGTGGACGAATGCGTTCGTAATATTCCATTACTTTTGGACGGCCTAATAAGAAAATATCCCCCACGCCTTCCATACCAAACTCCCAACCATGGCCGTTTACACTGGCATGAAATGAGTTTTGCATATCAACCGGTGGGAATGGTTGACCATTGTTCATAGCTCGACAGCCTGAATCGTGCGTCCAACCGGCGTGTAACGCATCACCAATAAAGTTTTCTACGCCAAATTTCCAGTTTGCGCCGATAACCGATTTAATCGTACCGCCTACAAATTCTGTACCGCCTTCTTCGTTATCCAGCAGGGCATCTAGATACCAACGGAAGTCACCTAAAAAGGTTTCAAGTGATGGTGCTGTTTCATCAAACGTTGCGAAAATAAGGCCCTTATAACTGTCTATTTGCGCAACTTGTTTTAACCCCCAATCTTCTTTATTGATATCGCCTTCTTCATAGCAATATTCTTCGTGCATGCCTTTTAATTCACCGGCGTTATCAAACGACCAGCCGTGGTAGTTACAGACAAAACGGCGTGCATTACCGGCGTCGGCAAAACAAACCTTATTTCCACGATGCGTACACGAATTTAAAAAGGCTTTGACTGAATTATCCTTTTGACGCACCACAATCACGTTATCTTCACCCATGTGCGTGGTGATAAAGTCACCCGGTTTTGGAATTTGCGAGTCGTGCGCTAAGAACAACCAACAACGTGCGAAAATTTGATACAGCTCTTGTTCGTAAATGGCTTGGTCAGCAAAAATTCTGCGATCAACCCAGCCTTTTTCGATATCCATGTATCGACTGTAATCGGGCCGTGGGCCACTCATGTTTTCTATTGGCATGTAAATCTCCTCGTGTGTGCTTGCAAGCCCGTCAAGAGCATGCGTTTTATTGGGGGGCAACGTATGTTGGCCTTACTTAATTATTGGATCTGCAATAACGATACTATGCTTGTTTTAAGCTTTCAATGCTTTAAGTCATATTAACTATTAGCTAAGTTTTATCGAGCTTTAGAGCTTGAGTTTATGTACGTTAGCTAGAGAGTTAATGGGGTGGTTATTTTGTTAGTCAATAAGCAAGTCATGCTCTGATGAATAAGCCGAGCGAATGCAAGTCAAGGCAGAAGAGGCTTCCAATAATTAACTCGCTCAAATAGAAGCGCCATGTTACTGGTGTGATAAATAAAGTCGGCGATGGGATTATAAAATTGACGTTAATTGAACTTAATTTTGCTTTAGCTGCCAAACAATCACATTAACTAATTTTAGGAGATGTATCATGGGTATCACTGTAGAGCGTCATAATGATCTGCATGTAGAAGAAGGTGTTACGTGTTTGTTTAAAGATCACCATAAGGTTAATATCGAATATGCCAAGTATGTTGGATTTACGTTAATGACATTAGGTGTCGTCGGTATACCTTACGCTGGTGAACAATTGTTATTCTTTGTATTAACGCCACTACAAAATGCGGGTCATATTGTTACGGGCATGTTCCTTGTCGCGACCGTGTTGTTGTTTGATAGCTCATACGCACGATTGGGAAATCAAGTCGTCGGTCCGTTCTGTATTATTATCGCTGCATACGGTTTATCGGATATGACACCCGTGACGGCAATCTTGAATCTAAATACCGCTGAAATCTTGTTTTATATGTTCTTTGGTATGGTTACAGCCTATGTTGGTTGGGGTAAAGATTTATCCCACCTAAAACATTGGTGGCCTTAGACACAGGGTATCATCGTGTTTTGAATTAAGCCCCTTGTTCATGAAGGGGCTTTTTTTAGTGAGGCAATAATTTTCTTTTCGAGAGTTAATAATTCTTTGATCTCTTCCTTGAATTTCTCATGTGAATCAGCAATCGCCTGCTCATTGTTTCCCCTTAAGGTGGTTTCAAATTGCTTAGCAATCACTCTTAGCAGGGGGGTTCCGCAGTAAGCGGCCGAACCACTGGTTTTATGAACGACATCGGCAGCTTCGGCCCATAGATTTTGACTGAGAAGCTTGGCAATATGATCGAGCTGATGGGGTAATTCAACAAAAAACTTTCTCAGCATGATTAACATAAAATCTGGATCGGCATTCATGCTGCGCTTTGCGATCTCATAATCAAAAGATTGATCTGAGCCAATGCAATGCGATTCTTGGGATGGCGAAAAAAAAGGCTTTGTTGAGAAGTCGTGTTCTTTAAGAAGTCGATCGATTAATGTGAAGAATTGAGTTTGATCAATCGGTTTTAGCAGGTAGCCATCAAACGCGCTAATGTGGCGAGCTCGTTCTTCGCCAGCGGAGACATGGGCCGTAATCGCTACGGTTGGGGTCTTGTAATTGGGGCTCTCTGGTTGGTTACGAATCTCGCGCAAGGCCTCATCACCCGTTTTATTTGGCATACGTAAATCAAACAGCATTAAATCGAAACGGGTGTTAGCTGCCATATCGGCGGCCTGTTGACCATCATCTACACAGGTGACTTGCGCAAATTGTCTTTCAAGCAGGTTAGCCAACAGCAACCTGTTAATTTCATTATCATCGGCGACAAGTATTCGTCTAGATGAAAGGTCGGGAAGTTTGGTATCGATGGCGACTGTTTTAACTAATGCATCATAACTTTTTTCTACCGGTTCAAACGGTAATGAGAAGCAGACGACGGTGCCTTTACCCAAGGTACTGGTCACGGTAATTTCGCCATTCAATGCATTTAAAATATGTTTGGTTATGGTAAGGCCTAAACCACTGCCTTGCGCTCTAGTTGCGTCATCCAGTTGTGAGAATTCTTGGAAAAGCTTTTTTTTATTAACATCGCTTATGCCAATGCCTTGATCAGCGATACAAATTTCAAATTGGTTTTTCTCGGGTCTGTGCACCCTCAATGAAATGGTAACAACAGAGCCTGGGCTAAATTTAATTGCATTGCTAACCAAGTTAGTCAATATTTGACTGAGTTTAATCGGGTCTTGGTTAATAAATTCGGGTGCATTGTCATCATGCTGGTAGTCAAGAGTGACGTCGTTTTTCTCTGCTAGATAGGCCAACAACATTAAGTTGTCTTGTATGGTTTGTTTGAGTCGAAAATCTGATTTATTAATAACCACTTTGTCGGCTTCAATCTGGGCTAAGTCAAGCACTTCATTGATGATAACGTGTAAGTTCTTTGATGCTAAATGTGAGGCATTCGCCAGAGTCTTTTGTTCATTATCGAGGTTGGTCTTTTGAATGATTTCTAGAAAACCGATGATGCCATTCAAAGGTGTGCGTATTTCATGGCTTATGTAGGAAATAAATCTGGTTTTTGCCTCT
>DUCA01000056.1:0-1488 GCA_012960055.1 Cycloclasticus sp. | reverse complement strand
GTCATTTTGTTGTCTTAATTCATGGGTCGCTAAGTCAATCTTTTGCTTCAACTCCTTTTGGTGACGCTCAATTTCGCTAGCCATTTCGTGGATGCTATTGGCTAGAATAGTAATCTCATCGTTGTTGTTGATAAAAAGACGGGGTGCGCTGTAATTCCCCTGTTTGATTTTTTTGACGTCGTCAGCCAGTTGTAAAATAGGGCGACCGATAGCGAGGCTGGTCTTTCTTGCGATTAGAGCAATGCCGGTGAGCAGCATCAGGGTAATATAAAAACTGTTAAGCAGAATGTCTTGTTGGCGTTCTTTTAAAGAGTCGTAGGTAATTGCTATGGAAACATAACCCATCGGCAAGTTACTGCTCGTCGAATCGCCAACTAATAAATTATCAAACTCGTCTTTTTGAGCAAGCGATTTAAGTTCAATAGGCTGTGTGATTTTTCGGGGTGGGTTTGCAATTAATTCGGCGCTAGCTGAAGTGGCTGTTGCTTGGGCAAGTTCCAAGCCCATAGGATTCGTGATGGTAATGGATAGGACGTTAGACTCATTTATTGACTCTTTTACCAATAGGTTAAGCGCGTCTATATTGCCTGTAAACACGTTATTAATACTTGCTTCAGCAATTGAACGGGCTAAGTTTTCGTTTGTTTTATCGATTAGGTCGTGCATGTCGCTTAAGCGCGTCGAGGTGAAATAAACAGCAAGAATAAGAGTCAATGCGGCGGCGGGTAGAACGCCCAAAAGAAACAGTTTGTCCTTTAATTTCAGCCTATCGAACAGTTTCATAAGAGATTAATAGTTTTTTTAATACATTATCGCTTGGAAAGTGTAAATTTAAACTCTTTGCAACGGTCCTATTACTAATGACGTCGTAGTATTTAGGATAAATGATATCGCCCGATTCTTTTACATTCGGTGTGTCTGAGCCTGTCAATACCTCAATGAGATGCTGAGCCAACTGTTGCATGTTGCTGACAACTCCGGCAATGGCACCCGCTTTAACGAAACCTTTAGTAAAACCGATAATGGGTGTCTGGTAACGATAGCTGGTTAACAGAATCTGGGGCAGTGACGTTGAGTTGTATATATCGGTGTCGGCGATAGCCAAAATAATATCGGTGGATTTAGACATATTACCAATTGCATACCGCATATTGTCAGCATCAGTAATGTGTTCGTTAATCGTTAGTTTTTGTCGCTTAGCTGCATTGATGAGGATTTTTAACTGCACTGCCGATTTATTGGTGGCGATAACGCCAATATGTTTAAAATTAGGGTTAATCAGTTGAATTAGATGAAGCTGTCGCGCAGGTGATTGGTCAAGCACAAAGAATCGATGTTTAGGAAGGCTTTTTGAACATCGAGGTAGGCAAGGGGACAAACTTCTAGCACGCATCAAGGTGGTGAGCGCGTGCAATGTTTTTTTGTTTGAGTTGGAGCTTATTAAGGTTTCGCCTGCCTTGTTATCGAGGTTAACAATCACATCGAAAC
>DUCA01000055.1 GCA_012960055.1 Cycloclasticus sp. | reverse complement strand
TGATTATTCACATAACATTTGTGCTATCTGCCATTGGCATGGCCTACGTTGACCGAATGAACAAACACTAGGATCATGAAATATAAAAAACTGGGTAGAACGGGTCTAGACGTTAGTTTAATTGGCCTAGGCACCATGACATGGGGTCGCCAAAACAGCCAGGACGAAGGCTTTGAACAAATGGACTATGCGCTGAATCAGGGCATTAACTTTTTTGATACCGCGGAGATGTACGCCGTGCCGCCTACTGCTGATACCTACGGCAAAACAGAAGCCATTATTGGCAATTGGTTTGCTGCACGTAAGAACCGCGACAAAGTGATTCTTGCCACAAAAATTGCGGGACCAGCGCTTCCTTGGATACGTGGCGGCAAAAGCACCATTGATAAAGCCAATATCTTGCTTGCCGTTGAAGACAGCTTAAGGCGTTTAAAAACCGACTATATCGACTTATACCAACTGCACTGGCCAAACCGCGGCTCTTATCACTTTGGTCAAATTTGGGGCTACGCGCCGGATTTCGACAAACAGGCGGTAGAAGACAACTTTATTGAAGTACTGGAAACGCTTCAGCAGCTTATTCAAGACGGCAAAATTCGTCATATTGGGCTTTCAAACGAAACCGCTTGGGGCACAAGCAAGTGGCTAGAGCTCGCTGAAAAGCACGGATTACCGCGCATGGCATCTATTCAAAACGAATACTCGTTAATGGCCAGGCACTTTGAACCCGACTTAAGCGAAATTGCCTTACACGAAGAATGTGGACTACTTGCTTGGTCGCCTTTAACACGCGGTTTAATTAGCGGAAAATATCTAAAGGGCGCCATGCCTAAAGGCACCCGCCTAGAAATTGATCCCCGCGTTGAGCATCGCATCAACGCGCAAACGGACGCCGCGATTGAAGCATATATCGCTCTGGCCAACGAACACCAATTAGACGTCTGCCAAATGGCGCTAGCGTTCGTTAATCAACAAGCCTTCGTCACGTCTAACCTGATTGGCGCAACAACAATGGAACAGCTCAAGAGCAATATCGCGTCGATTGATTTAGAGCTCTTGCCAGATGTTTTGGACGGTATCAATCAAATTAGACGACAGTACCCGATGCCATTCTAGAAATGGCTGGTTATTAAGGCTGTTTTTTGATTTCCGCTGATATTCTCGTTCCGTTCTTATTAGCATCCATCGCCTTAGACATTGCGCCTGGCCCCGACAATTTATTTGTCCTAACGCAATCTGCTTTACACGGTAAAAAAGCGGGTGCGCTTGTCACACTGGGACTGTGTACTGGCTTAATCTTCCACACGTCATTAGTCGCTCTTGGTCTAGCGGTTATTTTTCAGGAATCTTGGGCGTTAGGCGCTTTAAAATTATTTGCCGCCACCTACCTACTTTACCTGGCATATAAAACGTTAGCGACCAATCTCGTAAATCTTAACGAATCAATGAAATTACCCAATGCTGCTCTATATCAACGCGGCATTATAATGAGCAGTACAAACCCAAAAGTATCGGTGTTTTTCTTGGCATTTTTACCGCAGTTTATATCGGCGGATACGGGCTCTTTTGTTTCTCAGGTATTTATTTTAGGCGGGGTGTTTGCCGTTACGGCGTTTTGCGTCTTTAGCGGTATCGCTTATGCTGGCGGACGCTTACAGCAGCAATTGATAAGCTCCCCAAATATTCAAATAATGCTGAATCGAGTAGCGGCTTGTGTTTTTACTGCCTTGGCAGCCAACCTTCTACTGTAATGACCCTTTACTCAAACTCCATTTGACGGAACATGGTGCTGGCATTTTTTAGTGCCAACTCATCAAACACATCTAAATGCTCGTAGGCAGATTGATCTACCTTGGTCGCCTCATGCAAGGTGCCATCTTCGTCCAGTAACTGGGTGATTTGTTCACGCATATACACCAAGTAATCACGCGTGTACTGGGTGACTTCTTGCATATTGGTGGGTCCACCGTGCCCAGGGATGACAATGTTTGCCTCTAACGCTGCAAACTTATCCCAAGTTTCGACCCAAGCCGCCGTATCGGTGTGTTCCATAACGGGTAATATGCGTTTATGGAACGCCATATCACCAGCAATCACCAGTGATTGATTCGGCAACCAAACGACAATGTCGCCTGGACTATGCGATGGGCCTAAGTGTAATAATTCAATCCGTTCGCCACCAAGTTGAATAACCTTCTTATCCCCAAACGTTTCGTCTGGAAGCGTTAATTCGGTGCCTTTGGCCTTGTCTTTTCGGCCTTTGCGCATCCGTTCAAGGCTGCTATAACCGTGCGCTTCAAGCTCCTGTTTTGCTTCAATGTGCGCGACGATGGGAACGCCGTGCTCTTTCCAATAATTAGAGCCCAGCGCTGCATGGCCTTGACCATTTTCTAACACCACGTATTTAACCGGTTGGTCGGTTATTTTTTTGATTTCTTGGTGCAGCGATTTGGCTAATAAATAATTATCACTTGCGTTGATAACAACCACGCCTTCGCTGGTGATAATAAACGTCAGGTTATTGTTATGACCTGAATTTTCATACGTCGGTGGTGCTGTTGCGCCGATTGCCGACCATACATTGTCCGTCACTTGTTGAGGCGGGCTAAACAATATCGAGTCATCGGTTGCATTTGCTAACGCGCTGGCTAACAGGGTACTTAGCATCAACAAACCTTTGATGAATTTTATTTTCATGAGGCTCTCCCGTTAAATCGCATCTAATTTTGCATACGCCAGCATCAGCCATTTACTGCCGGCTGATGCAAAGTTTACTTGTACTCGCTCTTGCGCGCCTGAACCTTCAAGGTTCAACACCACGCCTTCACCAAATTTGGCGTGCATTACTCGTTGCCCCATTCTGTACGAGCCCGTGGGCGCTTCTTTCAAACCAACGCTATAACTACTGGAAACAGGCCTAGCAACACGCGCACCTAAACGCACCTCTTGCATTAACTCTGCTGGAATTTCACGTATAAAACGTGATGGCATCGGGTAATTTTCTTGCCCGTGTAATCGACGTGATTCGGCGTAGGTGAGGTACAACTGCTCCATTGCCCGTGTTATGCCCACATAAGCTAAGCGCCGCTCTTCTTCCAATTTACTGACATCATCAACGGATCGCTGGCTTGGGAACAAGCCTTCTTCCATTCCGGTCATAAACACCAGTGGAAACTCCAAGCCCTTAGCAGAGTGCAAGGTCATTAATTGCACACAATCTTCAAACTTGTCACCCTGTGCATCGCCTGCCTCAAGCGCCGCATGCGCTAAGAAGGAGTCGAGCTCGCTTAAGTTTTCATCTGATTCGGTTTCGTAAGAGAATTGTCTCGCCGCATTACTCAGCTCTTCTAGGTTTTCCACACGCGCTTCGCCTTTTTCACCCTTCTCTTTTTTATGGTGCTCGATTAAGCCTGAACGGCTAATCACTTGCTCCACTTGCTCATACAGGGTCAGCGTTGCCATATCGCTGCTGATTTGACGTATCAAGGTTAAAAACCCGGTTAAGGCATTCAACGCTCGGCCGCTTAATTCGGTACGCTGGCATAAGGTATTTGCTGCTTGCCATAAGCTCAGGTTTTGTGCACGCGCATGGTCGCGAATAATGTCCAGCGTCCGTGTACCCAACCCCCTTGTTGGCGTATTCACAATCCGCTCAAAGGCCGCGTCATTTTCATGGTGCGTTGATAATTGCATATACGCTAATGCATTTTTAATTTCCATCCGCTCGAAAAAGCGATGGCCTCCATACACGCGATACGGCACACCCGCTGACATTAAGTATTCTTCAAATAAACGCGACTGCGCATTCGAACGATACAAAATCGCCGTTTCAGCGCGCGCATGCCCGTTAGCCACCCAGTCTTTAATTCTGTCCACTACAAAACGTGCTTCATCCTGGTCGTTGTAACCTGCATATAACGAAATCAACTCGCCATCTTCACCATCCGTCCACAATTCTTTGCCCATTCGCCCATCGTTATTCACAATCAAGGCATTGGCGGCTTTTAGAATCGTGCTGGTTGAACGATAGTTTTGCTCCAACCGAACGACTTTGTGCGCCGCGTAATCTTTTTGGAAACGGTGAATGTTCTCTATTTTAGCGCCACGCCAACCGTAGATAGATTGGTCATCATCACCCACCACATAGAGGTTTTCTGATTCCTGCGTTAGCAGGCGTAACCACGCGTATTGAATCGTGTTGGTGTCTTGAAACTCATCGACCAGCACGTGTTTAAAGCGTTGTTGGTAATGCGCTCTTACCTCATCGTTATCACGCAGTAATTCATGTGCGCGTAGTAATAACTCGGCAAAATCTACGAGGCCTGAACGCTGGCAGCCACGTTCATATTCAGCGTATATTTCCAGCATCTTTTGTTCGAAATGGTCACTGGATGGCGCGATATGTTTTGCTCGTTTGCCTTCGTCCTTTTGTGCATTGATGAACCACTGCACCTGACGCGGCGGCCAACGCGAATCATCCACATCCATCGATTTCAGCAAACGCTTAATCATACGGAACTGATCATCCGAATCTAATACTTGAAACGCATCGGGTAACCCAAGTTCTTGCGCATGCATTCGCAATAAACGGTGGGCAATACCGTGAAAGGTACCTATCCACATGCCGCCAACCGGTGTTTTCAGCATCGACTGAACCCGTTCACGCATTTCACCGGCTGCCTTATTGGTAAACGTTACCGCTAAAATACCAAAGGGCGAAACGCCTTCTACCTGCATTAACCAAGCAACACGATGCACCAACACCCGTGTTTTGCCACTGCCTGCGCCAGCTAAAATCAATGCCGAACTCTCAGGTGCACTCACCGCATCTCGCTGAGCGTCGTTTAAACCGTCTAAAATGTGTGAAATATCCATGCCGATATTTTATACCTAAAGTCCCTAATTCTCACGTAAACAAGTAGGCAATTACCCATTATGACGCCCTTATTCAATCACTATGTTTGACTTATATAATCAAAAGCTTTTATATACAGGGATGGACGACGTCGCAAACAAAGAAGCTTTAACCATTGACCATTACGACAACAATGCAACGGCGTTTTGGGAGGGTACAAAAGACCACGATGTGTCGCAGAACATCAGCGCTTTTTTAAGTGCGCTACCAACCAACAAGCCCCTCGACATTCTTGACTTAGGCTGTGGACCTGGTCGCGATTTACATCATTTTAAATCACTGGGGCACAAGCCCATCGGGTTAGATGGCTGTGCAACGTTTTGCAAAATGGCTTTTGAACATACCGGCTGCAAAACGCTCAACCAAACCTTTGTAAATATGGACTTATCCAACCGTTCTTTTGACGGGGTTTTCGCCAATGCGGCGCTGTTTCACATCCCTCGCAGTGAATTCTTTTCTGTATTAAAAAAGCTCTACGCCTGTTTACGCCCTAACGGCATACTTTTTAGCTCCAATCCAAGAGGCAACACCGAAGGCTGGCATGGTCAACGCTATGGCCATTACCTTGAATTGGAACCCAGTGTGGACTTTTTAGAGCAAGCCGGATTTGAGATTTTACACCATTACTATCGGCCTGAAGGTAAACCCATTAATCAACAACCTTGGCTAGCCATTGTTAGCCGCAAGATTTAGGTGAATTCAAAGCTGTTCTACAAGGTTAATTTTGAAACGATTAACCCTTTAATCTAACTGCGTTAGTGTTTGCGTAATAACGCGCTTTAATGAATCCAGCCCAAGCCCCGCCTTTGCCATTGTTTGTATGCCATAAAATGTTGCGACAAGATTGCCAACTATCGCTTCAGCATTTTTGTCTTGCGGCACATCACCTTTAGCCTGTCCTGCTTCAATAATGAATAAAAACATGGTTTCTAATTGCTGGATTCCTTTAGCTACCAGGTTTAGCACCTCCTCATCTGTATTTGAAAATTCCACGGCGCAATTTCCAAACATACAACCGCCCTTGCCTTCTATTGCACTGACAATTACCCGTGCAAACATCTGCGCCAACAGCTCTTTCGCAGGTTGTTCCGAATCTAAATCGACAAAATTATAGAAGGCGAGCGTTTTATCGAATGAAGCTAACGTTGTAAGAAATAAGTCATGTTTACTGCCAAATGTTTCATATAAGCTACTGCGGCTTAAACCCATGGCCTTTATTAAATCCGCTAAGGACGTGGTTTTATAGCCCTGGCTACGAAAGACAGCCAGCGCTTTATTGACTGCCTAATTTTTATCAAACTGCCGTGTTCTTGCCACGTTATTCCTTTATTTAAGCGACTTGTAGTTAAATATACTTATTGCGG
>DUCA01000054.1 GCA_012960055.1 Cycloclasticus sp. | reverse complement strand
AAACAAGAATTGTTAAATCATCAAGAGGTGAGAAGCCAAGTAGTCGGCTTACGTTACTTCAATGTGTATGGCCCACGCGAGCAACATAAAGGTAGCATGGCGAGTGTGGCCTTTCATTTAAATAATCAGTTGCTTGAGAAAGGTGAGATTAAGTTATTCGCCGGTTGTGATGGCTACGGTGACGGTGAGCAAGTGCGTGATTTTGTGTATGTCGGCGATGTTGTTGAGGTGAATTTATGGTTTTTGGATAACCCGAGCGTTTCAGGTATATTCAATTGTGGGACCGGCCGTAGCCAACCGTTTAATGACATTGCTAAAGGCGTGCTCGATTATCATCAAAAAGGCAACTTAAGTTATATTCCTTTTCCAGACCACTTGATCGGTCACTATCAAAGCTTTACCGAAGCGGACTTAACCGCATTGCGCACGGCGGGCTGTAACCACACGTTTAAGAGTGTCGACGAAGGGGTGGCGTGTTATATGGAGTGGCTAAATCGTTAGTCATTTAATCGGTTAGCGTTATTTTTATGCGTTTAGCGTACTCCGTACTGCTGTATTTGTTTTCGCCTATCGTCGCGTTACGGCTATTGATGCGAGGGCGAAAATCACCGGCTTATCTCAGTCGTTGGGGCGAGCGGTTTGGTTTTTATCCAAAGGGCCAGCCAAAGGGGGTGATTTGGTTTCACACCGTTTCAGTGGGTGAGGCAGAAGCCGCCTTTCCGTTGATTAACATAATCGCAGAACAGTACCCTGATACGCCTATTTTAGTCACAACGACCACGCCAACCGGTTCAGCACGCGTCAAAGCATTTTTAGGTCATCGGGTTCATCACGTGTATTTACCCTATGACACGCCCGGGGCAATGCGACGTTTCTATCGCGCGTTTAAACCTAAAATAGCGATTATTTTAGAAACAGAAATTTGGCCGAATATGTTTTATCAGGCTAAGCGCGGAGGGGTTCCTTCCATCGTCGTCAATGCGCGGATGTCTGAAAAATCAGCCAAAGGCTATGCGCGTTTAGGCTCATTAATGAAGGACACCTTGGCTGATATTACGCATATTTGTGCGCAAACACAGCCCAGCGCAGACAGATTTATAGCCTTAGGCTTGGCTGAAAATAAAGTGTCCGTGCCGGGCAATATTAAGTTTGATATGGCCTTGCCAGTGCACTTATTAGAGCGCGCGGAAGTTATTCGTCGTGATTGGTTTCAACAACGTTCAAGCTGGATGGCGGCTAGCACACACGAAGGTGAAGACGGAAAGGTGCTGTCAGCATTTGATAGGATTAAAAGACAACGGCCAAATACCCTATTAGTGTTGGTTCCAAGACACCCCGAGCGTTTTAATGAGGTGGCTAAATTATGCGAAAAACGCGGTTACTCGGTTACTCGGCGTAGCGAACAGAAGTCGGCACGGGTTGATACAGATGTGTTTTTACTTGATACCCTGGGTGAGCTGAAACTGTATTACGCGACAGTGGACGTGGCGTTTATTGGCGGTAGTTTTGTACCCGTGGGCGGACATAACATGTTGGAAGCGGCGGGGCTATCCGTACCGGTTCTTTTCGGCCCGCATGTGCATAACTTTACTGAAATAAGCGAGCGATTATTAGCGGTGAAAGCGGCCATTCAAGTGGAAGATAAAGAGCAACTGGCCGAGCAAGTAATCAGCTTATTGGAGCATTCAGAAAAACGTGATGAGATGGGCGTTGCCGGTCGAGCCTTTGTTGAACAGAACCAAGGCGCAGTGAATAAAGTGGCGAAACGTATTGGAGAATTGATTAAATAAGTATGGATTCAAGTCGATTTAAGGTGCTTGCGTCAGGCATTTTTTGTTTGATTTTAACCATGGGTATTGGGCGCTTTGCTTATACGCCGATGATTCCTATTATGTTCGAACAGGCCGGTTTAACAAAGGTAATGGCGGGTTGGTTGGCAACCATAAACTATGCAGGGTATATGTTGGGCGCATTAACCGCCACGTTGGTGAGCAGTTTGCTAGCTAAGGATAGGATATACAGGTCGGGTCTGGTGATCGCCATTGTTACTACCTTTATGATGGGCGTATCTCAAGAACCCTGGGTTTGGGCGCTGTCGCGTTTTGCTGCAGGCTTTGGTGCGGCAGCAGGGCTGTTAATAGGTTCTGGCTTGATGCTGAACTGGTTGATTAGGAATAATCACCGTAGTGAGATGGGTATTCACTTTGGCGGTGTTGGCTTAGGCATTGCGTTTGTGTCAGTGCTGATATGGTATTCGAGCCATTTAGTTTGGTCCCAACAGTGGTTTTTAATGGGGGCTTTAGGGTTGTTACTCATCGTTCCAGCATGGCGTTGGCTACCTGTTCCCGATGTTTCTGGGGTGACAACATCGGGGCAGCAGCTTGCAGATAGGCCGCCAAGCCGTCGTTTCTTACAGTTAATGATGCTGGTGTATTTTTGTGGCGGCTTTGGCTTTGTTATCAGCGCTACCTATATCGTGACTATCGTAGAGAACCAACCGGCGCTGCAAGGTCAGGGTGAAATGGCCTTCCTCATCTTAGGGCTTTGCGCTGCACCGGCCTGTATTATTTGGGATTTAGTTTCAAGAAAAACAGGTGTTTTAAATGCCTTGCTATTGGCGTATTTTATCCATGCAGTAGGTATTATCTTGCCTGCGTTAGGCGATACCTTGCTGTTCGCCTTGCTGAGCGCGAGTTTATACGGCTTTACCTTTGTGGGAATCGTTAGTATTGTGCTGACGATGGCGGGCCGATTTTACCCAACAAAGCCGGCGAAATTAATGGGTATGCTAACCATGAGCTATGGTGTGCCGCAAATTATCGCACCTGTAATAGCCGGCTATTTAGCGACGGAAACAGGTAATTATAATGCTGCTTTATACATGGCAAGTGGTTTCGTGATTATTGGTTTTTTTGCTATTTTGGCGATCAAGAAATGGGCGGCGAGCGATATGAGTTTGTTAGAAAGCTGACGTCTCGCGGTGGATTTCCGTTACATCGAATAGGGCCAACAGATAGCCAGGGCTAAGGCTGTTTAACAGGCGATATAAGGAATTAAAGTTTTTTATAGCCGGTCGTCTGCACTTGGAAATACGAAGCGCCAACAGGGTGCTTGTTTTAGAGTTAGGGGATGTTTATGGATGCAATATTAATTGCACATATAGTTGTTGGCTTGGTGTGAAAAGTTTGGCAAGTCATAAACTTACTCGTGGTGTAACCACTGATTAATGTCATCGATATCGTTTTGAGACAGCGCGCCAACGACGCTTTTTAAGTGCAAAACATTCAATATATAGTTCGTCTTTTCCTCGGTTAACTGCAGTTTCGCACGAGAGATATTTCTTTGTGCATTAAGTAGATCAACGATGGTGCGCGTTCCTACCTCTAGACCTATTTCACTGGCATCCAAAGAACTTTGGCTGGATATAACGGCTTGCTGCAGTGCTTGAATTCGACGAATGCTCGTTGTTACGCCACGGAAGAAGTCGCGCGTTTCTCTTAATGTGGTGCGTTGAATAGACTGTAGGGTGTCTAGATATTGCTGATGATTGAAAGCGGCCTGTTTTGTTAACGAGTGAGTTTTTCCGCCAGCAAAAAGCGGCAGATTTAATTCTAAACCTACTGTATCGGATTCGCTTCTAAATCCTGTGCCGAAACTGCCGCCGCCGGTTTCGCTATAATTATGTGAGGCGACAATATCCACGCTTGGGTAGTGGTCAGATTGCTTGATAGCAATTTCTTTTTTTGCAATAGCTACCTTAGCCCTCGCTATACTAATATTCAGATTTTGTGCGTTGGCGAGGCTTTCCCATTCGTTAATGTTATTGGGTTCAGGGGTAGACAGGGGGAAGGATGTGGCTAAGGGCGTTAGTATAAAGTTGTCGGTTTGGATGATTTCTCGCAACGCGTCTTGCTTTGAAAAAAAGTTGTCTTGCGCAGCAATTTGAGTGGCGATGGATAAGTCGTAACGCGCTTTGGCATTGTGTACGTCGGTAACGGCAATAAGACCTACGTCGAAGCGTATTTTCGCCTGATCTAACTGACGGGCAAACGCTTGAACATCATCATTTGCCAGCGTTAGGTTTACGTTAGCTTGGAGTGTATTTAAATAGCGTTCGGCTAGACGAAGAATCAGCGCTTGTTCAGCCAAGCGGTATTCAAATTCAGCTTTAGATACGCGTTTGTTCGCCTGATGGTATTGATTAAATATCGCCCAATTAAATAGTGGTTGCCTTAAAGAGATGGAAAAGCTTTCGTCGCGAAATTGGCTGGTGCTTTTGCCGCCGCCGGAAAAGCTACTTTCACTTTCTTGGCGTACGTTCCGGCTTGATGCCGTTGCAGTAATGGATGGAAGTAAATCCGCCAGCGCCTGTGGAGTCGCTTCTTTTGATGAAAGCAGCCGATTGTACGCAGCATGAAGATCAGCGTCGTGCTGCAGTGCTAATTTATAGCTGGCAAGCAAGTCAAGCGGTTGCGAAATAGCCAGTACAGGGATAATCGAGAGCATCAGGCTCGGCAGTAACTTTTTAACGATATTCATGGTGCGTCTTTTTTTTGGCACGGATAAATATTAGCATATTCTGATTAGCAACTTGGGCCTAAGCACTGCGGTTATTGCTTGTTAGCGTGAAAGTGACAGGACCATCGTTACATAAAGAGACTTGCATGTTAGCAGCGAATTGACCGCTGGCGATATGGTTATGGTGTTGTTTCGCGTAATGGGTGGCGAAATCAAATAAAGCACTAGCAATGGATGGCGCAGCGGCTGCTGTAAAGCTGGGGCGATTGCCTTTTTTCGTATCGGCGGCTAAGGTGAACTGTGGAATCAGCAGTAGGCCGCCACTGATATCGCGAAGGCTTAGGTTCATTTTGTCGTTTTCGTCTGCAAAGATTCGGTAATTTAAAACGCGCTCTATGAGTTGTTTAGCTTCCCTTTCGCCATCGCCTTTTTCAATTGCTAGCAAGGCAACAATACCTTGTTGTATCTCGCCTATGGTATTCCCGTCTACCACGACTTTAGCCTGTGTTACGCGTTGAATAACGGTTAGCATGTTGCAAGCCGCGAAGCGTGCTGGAAGAGCTGTTGATAGCTTTCGCTAATAGCGTGGAGCGAAAACACCGCATTGGCAGGGCTGGGGTTAGGTGTTACATAAACAGAGTGTTGGTTAATTTGCCAGCGCTGTAGCCCCCAGTCAATAGGGCGATCTTTATCGGCACTGTACTGCACGTACTTTTGACAGGTTAGTTTGCCATGAAACCAAATAATGCCAGGGTTTAGCTTGTTGATTAGCGTGTGTAGGCGCTCGCTACCTGCTCGGTAGTCGCTAGCGTTTAAATCTTTGCAACCGGCCGTTGGGCGCTTTACTAAATCGGTAAACCCAATACGGTATTGTTGATGTAAACGGTGGCAGCTTTCTAGGCTATGCTCAAGTGGTTCATCAAATACGCCGCAGGCGTTAAGCGCTTGCCAAAAGCGATTTCGAGGGTTGGCAAAATAAAACCCCGCACGGACGGATGGGAGCGATGGGTTTAAGCCAACCGATAAAATAGCTAAATTTTCATCCAACAAGTCGGGTAAGGTTTTCATTATTTTAATCAGTAGGTTGGCATGTCATTATCAACGCTAAGCGCCCAAGCATGGACGCCGCCGGTTAAATTAACGAGGTGCTTAAAATCGTTCTGCTCAAGAAATTGGGCAACTTGTTGGCTGCGCATACCGTGATGGCAAATCGTGATAATCAGATCGTGTTTGGGTAAAATAGTTAGCTGATTGGGTATTTGTTGCATCGGTATTAAGTGACTGCCCTCAATGTGGCAATACTCAAACTCATGGGGTTCTCTAACGTCCAATAAGAAAGGGGCGGTGTCTTGCTCTTGTAGTAATGAATGAAGTTCTGTGGGGGAAATATGTTGCATAAGGATGAGGTGAAGTTAGTGATGAAAAGTTGTAAAGCCGATACGCCGGATGTCTATTTTCGTCCGTTTGGGTCAACCGTGCTGTGTTAATATAATTCGGTTCAACAGTAATTATATATGCGATAAGAGGTCATCATGAGCGCAATCCCAGAAGAATTCCAGAAAAAAACTGAAGCCATGCAAGAGGCGGCTATCGAGCCATTGCCGAATTCAGAAAAAGTTTACATTAAAGGCTCGCGTGACGATATTAACGTGCCTATGCGTAAAATTTCATTGGCCGACACGCCAAGCAGTTTTGGCGCAGAAAAGAACCCAGATGTGTATGTGTATGATTGTTCTGGTGTGTATACCGACCCAACTGCAACCATTAACTTACGCAA
>DUCA01000053.1 GCA_012960055.1 Cycloclasticus sp. | reverse complement strand
TTTACCCACAGCCAGTGAAGCGCTACCGGGACGCAGTGAGGTTATTCCGTTACCTAATTCACATTATGTTTATAACGGTCACCGTTTGGAAGCACCTTTCCCTGATGGATATAAAACAGCTGTATTTGGTTTAGGGTGTTTCTGGGGTGCTGAACGAAAGTTTTGGCAGTTAGAAGGGGTTTATTCAACAGCGGTTGGTTATGCGGCTGGGTTTACACCTAATCCAACCTATGAAGAGGTGTGTTCCGGCCAAACAGGGCATAACGAAGTGGTGCTAGTGGTGTATGACCCATTAGTTATTTCTTATTTGCAACTATTAAAAGTTTTTTGGGAGTCGCATAACCCAACGCAAGGGATGCAACAAGGGAACGATAGAGGGACGCAATATCGCTCTGGTATCTATTATGCTACGGGTGGAGAGGCTAAATTAGCGCAGCAAACGCGTGATGACTTTCAGGAAAAATTAAGTAAGGCGGGTTATGGGCTGATTACAACCGAAGTTTTGTCATCGACGTCATTTTATTATGCAGAAGGTTACCATCAGCAATATTTGGCTAAGAACCCTAATGGTTATTGTGGATTGGGTGGTACAGGTGTCTTGTATGCTATTTAGGAATATAAAAAATACAACTATGATATTTTAGTTATAAGAAATATAATCTCGGCCGTTATAAGTGCTATGCCGTTGAGGCAAATAATAAATAAGGATTAATCATGTTAAATTTTAAGAAAGTAGCGGTGGCTGGCGGTTTTGCAATGTGTACGTTGTTGCCTGTCGTTGGTTCGGCATCGAATGGCTTGTTCGCTTTAGGCTATGGTGCAAGACAAGTGGGTATTGCAGGCGGTGGTGTGGCGTTTCCACAAGACGCATTAATTGCAGCAATTAACCCGGCGGGTGTTGTGTTCGTCGGTGAGCAAATGGAAATCGATATTCAGTACTTTTCACCGTCGCGTGAATACACCGTGTCTGGAACTCCGGGTGGGTTTCCACCATTCCCTGGTGCAGCCGTAGAAAGTGACAGTGAGAATTTCTTTATCCCATCGTTTGCATTAAGTCATGTACTTGATAATAAGAGCTCATTAGGCTTTGCCATGTATGGGAATGGCGGTATGAATACTGATTATGCGTCTCATGACACGCCGTTTGGAGTAGGTACATTTGGGGGTGACCACACGGGCGTAAATTATGCGCAAATATTCGCAAACCTCAGTTATTCAAGAAAATTTGCTGAAGGTCATGCATCGTGGGGCGTCTCAGCGATTTTTAATTATTCATATTTACGTATGGATGGCTTGTCAGGTTTTGCTAACTTCTCAGAAGACTCTTCGCATTTATCGGATGAAGGCTATGACCAAGCTTTTGGCTTTGGTCTACGTGTTGGCATATTGGGTGAAGTGGTGCCAGGAATTACGTTAGCCGCGTCTTATCAAACCGAAATTAAGAATACATTTGATGACTATAAAGGCTTGTTTACCAATAGCGGCGAATTTGATATTCCGGCCATCGCTCAAGTTGGTGTTGCTGCAGATGTGGGGCCTGGAACGTTTACTTTAGACATCCAACAAATTCAATACAGTGATGTTGATGCCATTGGCAATACATCGGCAAGCCTTTTGACGGGGTCAAAACTAGGAGATAGTGTTGGCTTTGGCTGGGGCAATATGACGGTTTATAAAATGGGCTATACATGGGAAGCGAATAATGACTGGACATGGCGTGTTGGAGCCAGTTATGGCGAGCAGCCTATCCCTGATGAAGAAGTAACGTTTAGCATCCTAGCTACTGGTGTCATGGAATATCACTATACCGCTGGCTTTTCAAAGAAGCTTGAGTCGGGTAGTGACATTAATGTGGCCTTGATGTATGCGCCAGAAAAATGTGTCAAAGGGGCAGATCTATTTACACCAACAAATACGGTGGAGCTGTGCATGGATCAATTTTCAGTTAATGCGGGGTATTCGTTCTAATACTTAACTAATTATAGAGCTCAAAAAGCCTTGCTTGATACGTCAGCAAGGCTTTTTTTATTGCATGGCAACCGATATTTTAGGTAACTCCCAATGAATCTCTACCTTACCATGCTGCTCTAAATACTCATTAGTTTGACTAAAGTGCCCGCAGCCCAAAAAACCACGGTGTGCAGATAAGGGCGATGGGTGCGGTGCTTTTAGAACGAGGTGGTGTTTAGTGTCGATAAACGCGCCTTTTTTTTGCGCATAGTTGCCCCACAATAAAAACACCACGTGTTCGTTTTGTTCGGCGACGGTGTGAATGATTTTGTCGGTGAATGTTTCCCAACCTTTGCCTTGGTGTGCGTTGGCGTTGTTGTATTCAACCGTTAAGACGCTATTGAGCAGTAACACACCCTGCTTTGCCCAACTGTCTAAACAGCCGTGTAAGGCGTGTGGAATATGTAAATCGTTTTGTAACTCTTTATAAATGTTGCGTAATGATGGAGGTATTTTTACATTGGGTTGTACCGAGAAGCACAAGCCGTGTGCTTGATGTGGTTGGTGGTAGGGGTCTTGTCCCAGAATAACGACGTTTACTTCATCCAAGGGTGTTGCTTCAAGCGCGTGAAACCAGTTGGATGAATGCGGATAGATCACTTTGCCATCGTTTTTCTCTAAGCGTAAAAACTCCTTTAAGGTGAGCATGTACGGCAGGTTTAGCTCGTCGTCTAAAAAGGGTTTCCAGCTTTTTGCGTTAGATAATGCCATGATTGTTAAGCGATTTGATCGGCGAGTTTTTCTGCTCGCTGAAGCAGTTCGCTTGATTGTTCCAAGCCATCGATAAATCGTTGGGGTATGCCTTGAATGCCGACCTGAGCGCCCACCAGCGCGCCGGTTAGCATCGCGCGGGCCATGTTTTGCCCTCCGCCATTTATGGCGTGTAACACTGCAGATTCAAAATCATTTGAATACCTTGCTGCTAAGTAATAGCAGGCAGGAAATTGGTGGTAAACGGCGCATGGCATGCCATATATCAGCGAGACTTTCCAAGCCGGTTGGATTAAATCTTCATGTGCGGCCTGTGCAATGCTAGAGGGTGTTAATAAAGCATCAGGTGACGCAAAGGTGCCGGCACCTGAGGGTTTGCTGCCGGGTATTGTCATGGCGTGAAAGGGTAATTCGTGCGTCGCAACCAGCTGCATTAATTTAGCAGATAACGTTTCGTCCAAATGGTGGCCTTGCACGAGCATGCCTAAGACAGCACCGTAGGCGACGGTCATGGCATTGATGGTTTCGTCGCACTGGGTCAGTAACGTATTGCTGGATACAGTTGATGCTAATTGCTTTGGATTAGTGGCATAGCGCACGGCTAAAGAGAGGATTCGTTCGGCTGCTTCGGTATTGTCTGTGAACCCAGCAACGTCACCCCATGGCTGGTTGTGCTGTGTGCGTAAAACCCACGCTTCGCGAATAGATTGGCTGGTGAAGCCGCCTGGGCCAACGTTGGCTGTGCCGTCTAACAATGGGAATAAGTCGCTGTCCAAACGTCGACAGAAATCAGTCTCATCGTAACCACCTTGCGCTAGCATGGAGTCAATCAACATATTAAGGATAAGGCCTGATTGTGATTGTTGACCTGCTTTCATGCCGCCGTGGTAGCGGTTGACTTGTGGGTCTGTGTAGTCGTCTACCCAGTCACCGTAATAGCGGCGTTGTTCATCAAGGTCATAAAACCAATGCGGACCTAAGCCCAAGGCATCGCCAATGTATGCGCCCATAATGGCGCCAGTGGCACGTTCGCGAAGGCTAATGTTTGACATATTGATTCCCTGTGAATTTTAATTGTTATAGCACTTTGTCTGCGAAACTGCATCTACTTCGAGGTGAGTGGATGTAAAGCTGAATTAGCAGGATGTTTTTTACTCGGCTACAAGAAACTTATGCCCTTTGGGTATAAAATACGCTGATGACCAGTATAGATAAAACAAAACTCCGCTTTAATAAGCTGCAAAAGCGCTTACGGCGTGAAATGGGGCAGGCGATTGCCGACTACAACATGATTGAAGATGGTGACCGTATCATGGTGTGTTTGTCGGGTGGTAAAGATTCGTACACGATGTTGGATGTTTTGTTGAACCTTCGCCGTAATGCGCCGGTTAATTTTGACATATTGGCCGTTAATTTAGACCAGAAACAACCCGGTTTTCCAGCACATATCTTGCCGGAATACCTTGAATCCATTGGTGTGTCGTATCACGTGATTGAGCAAGATACCTACAGCGTGGTAACGCGGATTATTCCTGAAGGAAAAACCACTTGCGGCTTATGCTCAAGAATGCGCCGTGGTGCGTTGTATGCCTATGCTGAAGAACACGGATACAACAAAATTGCCTTGGGGCATCACCGTGATGACATCATCGAAACGTTTTTCTTGAACATGTTTTATGGTGGGCAACTGAAAGCCATGCCCGCAAAATTAAAGAGCGATAACGGTAAGCACATTGTCATTCGGCCGTTGGCGTATTCAAGGGAGAAAGACATTGCTGAATTTTCAGCGCTCAAAGGCTACCCGATTATCCCCTGCAACTTATGCGGTAGCCAAGAAAATCTACAGCGTGTGCAAATGAAAGGCATGTTGAATCAATGGAATATTGATTCTCCAGGGCGTGTTGAAACCATTTTTAGTAGCTTGAAAAACATACGGCCATCGCAATTATTGGACAGGCAGTTGTTTGATTTCGAGAATTTATCTCAACAAATGGACACCGAGAAACCCGTAGTGCAACCGCTTGTCTTTTCTGCTATGAACGTAAACAAGGCCTCTTAATGATTTCTTTTTTAATCCGTTGGCTGCTGTCTTTTTGGATAAAAGTTAAAGTCTTACCGAAAGGCGAAACGTGGACGGAAACCTACAAGGGCAAGAAAGTGTGCTACGTGATGCGCAGTGATGTGTACTCGAAGCACGCTGTTTTAGAACAGGTCTGCCGCGATATGTCGATGCGGTTGCCATCGGAGGGTCTTCAGTTAGGTGGTTTTAATGAAGCCATGGCTGAGTTCTCACTGGACCGCATTAAAGACGGCTATAAGGATCCAGCGCCGGCGTATTTAGCCAAACTGATTGATGCGGTTAAATGGTCAGACGAAGACGTGCTGGTTGTGCCGGTGTCTATCTTTTGGGGCCGTGGGCCGAGAAAATCAGATGGTCTATTAAGTGCCATGTTTACAGATGAAGGGGGAAAATCGAGCCTTTTTGCACGCTTTTTATCGATATTTTTTAATGGCCGGCAAACCTTGTTACGGTTTGGTGAGCCGGTTTCGTTAAAGCGGTTAGTAGAAAACAATCAGGCAAGTGCCTTTTTAACGCGAAAGCTAACCCGTGTATTACGCGTTCATTTCGCCCGAACGCGTTTAGCCACGATTGGCCCAGATCAACCATCACCAAAAAAGCTCGCCGATGAAATAGTACAAATAGACATTGTCCAACAAGCCATCGCACGTGAGGTTGGCAGAAAGAAAATGTCGCAGATGGATGCGGAAAAACAAGCAAGGGCTTATGCACTTGAAATTGCCGCTGTTATAAATATTCGTGCGACGCTTGTTTTAGCGAAAATATTGGGTTGGTTGTGGAATAAGTTGTATGACGGCATTGTGTTGCATCACTTTTCACGCGTGGAACGTTTGTCTCGTGAGCACCAAGTTGTGTATGTGCCGAGCCATCAAAGTCACATGGATTATTTGGTGTTGTCGTATGTTTTGTTTAATCGAGGCCTTGCCCCACCGCATGTTGCAGCGGGTATCAATCTAAATATCCCCATTGCTGGCCCATGGATTAGGCGATGTGGTGCGTTTTTCTTACGTCGTAGTTTTAAAGGCAATATCTTGTATGGCGCGGTGTTTGAGGCGTACATGGGGTATTTGGCAAATAACAGTACAGCGGTGGAATACTTCATAGAAGGTGGTCGCAGCCGAACCGGTCGTAAGTTGAAAGCAAAGTCGGGTTTGTTGGCTATGAGCGTGAGAGGGTACCTGCGAAATCGTAAACGCTCCGTGGTTTTTTTGCCGGTTAACTTCGCTTATGAAAAGCTCGTTGAAGGTGAAACTTATGTGAATGAGTTGAGTGGTAAGCCAAAGAAATCAGAATCGGTTATGGGCTTGTTACGTTCGTTTAAAGCGCTTAAAGATCATTTTGGCCAAGTGCATGTGAACTTTGGTTCGCCCATTTATTTGGATAAAATTATTGAGGCTGAGTCGCCTGATTGGCGTAAAGAAAACGCGGTGGACAATAAAGAGTTAGTCACCAAAGTTGTTAATCGCTTGGGCGAAAGAATCATGTCGGGTATTAATGAGGCAACGCATGTGAATGCGATTGGTTTGCTGGCAATGGCCTTGCTTAACGCTGAGAGCCAAGTT
>DUCA01000052.1:5106-6371 GCA_012960055.1 Cycloclasticus sp. | reverse complement strand
GCAGGGTCAACAGTTAAAGTGAGAAACAACAGTGGATTTTAGAGGAACAACCATTCTTTCTGTGCGACGCGGAAACAGCGTGGTGATTGGTGGCGATGGGCAAGTAACGCTGGGTAACACCATCATGAAAGGTAACGCGAGAAAAGTACGTCGTTTAGCTGGCGGTAATGTGATTGCCGGTTTTGCCGGTGCAACAGCCGATGCTTTCACCTTGTTCGAACGCTTTGAAGGCATGTTGGAAAAGCATCACGGTAACCTAACGCGTGCTGCGGTCGAGATGGCGAAAGACTGGCGAACAGACCGTATGTTGCGCAAGTTAGAAGCTTTGTTAGCGATAGCTGACAGCAAAGATTCATTAATCATTTCCGGTAATGGTGATGTGATTCAGCCAGAACAAGATTTAATGGCTATCGGTTCAGGTGGTCCATTCGCGCAATCAGCAGCCCGTGCCTTATTGGAAAACACCGAGTTATCCGCGCGTGAGATTGTCGAAAAAGCACTGGGCATTGCCGGAGATATTTGTATTTACACCAATCATAACCATACGATTGAAGAATTAGTTGCAGAGGAAAAGAAGTAGTATGAGTGAAATGACACCGAAAGAAATCGTGCATGAGCTTGATAAGCACATTGTTGGGCAAAACGCCGCAAAACGCGCGGTGGCCATTGCGTTAAGAAACCGCTGGAGACGTTCACAAGTATCGGGCAGCTTACGGGGTGAAATCACCCCCAAAAACATCCTAATGATTGGCCCAACGGGCGTGGGTAAAACAGAAATTGCCCGCCGTTTAGCTACCTTGGCTAAAGCCCCGTTCATTAAAATTGAAGCGACTAAGTTTACCGAAGTAGGGTATGTTGGCCGTGATGTTGATTCTATTATCCGCGATCTTGCCGATATCGCTGTTAAAATGATGCGCGAAACAGAAATGGTGAAAGTGAATCGTAGAGCCGAAGATGCCGCAGAAGACAGGGTGTTAGATATTTTGTTACCGCGCGCGGAAGGAGCAGAACCTGACGATACGTCTGGCGATGCAACGCGTCAGAAGTTTCGCAAGAAATTACGCGAAGGCGATTTAGACGACAAAGAGGTTGAAATTGAAATGGCCGTAGTCAGTGTGGGCGTAGAAATTATGGCGCCTCCTGGTATGGAAGAAATGACCAACCAGTTGCAGGGTATGTTCCAAAACATGTCGGGCGATAAAAAGAAAAAGCGCAAGTTATCTATCAAGAATGCACTAGCGGCCTTAACCGAAGAGGAAGCCGGC
>DUCA01000052.1:0-5046 GCA_012960055.1 Cycloclasticus sp. | reverse complement strand
TGTGTTTTTAGATGAGCTGGACAAGGTCTGCAAGCGGGGTGATAGCGGCGGCGCAGATGTGTCACGCGATGGTGTTCAACGTGATTTATTGCCATTGGTTGAAGGGACGACGGTTACAACCAAATACGGCGCAGTAAAAACAGATCACATTTTGTTTATTGCTTCGGGTGCGTTTCATGTGTCCAAACCATCAGACTTAATTCCAGAGCTTCAAGGGCGTTTTCCAATCCGTGTGGAACTGGATGCGCTCGTGGCAGCGGACTTTGTACGCATTTTAACTGAGCCAGATGCCTCATTAACCGAGCAATACATGGCGTTATTAAAAACTGAAGACGTGAATATAACGTTTACCGAAGACGGCATTGCCCGTATTGCGGATATGGCATGGCAAGTAAACGAAGGCACAGAAAATATCGGCGCGCGTCGTTTGCATACCATTTTAGAACGCTTGTTGGATGAAATTTCTTTTAAAGCACCAGCCGGCTTAGAAGTAAACGAAGTGGTTGATGCAGCCTATGTTGATGCGCATCTATCAGAACTGGCATCTAATGAAGATTTATCACGTTACATTTTGTAGGTAAAAAATGACAGCAATAACAGATTTAACGCTTGATCAAAAAAGCAGGGTTCTATCCTTAAGTTTTGACGATGGCCAAACAATTGAACTGAGCTGTGAGTACTTGCGTGTTCACTCGCCATCGGCAGAAGTACGCGGGCACGGTCCGGGGCAAGAAGTGCTGCAGTTAAATAAAGAAAACATCAACATCACAGCGATAGAGCCAGTGGGCAATTACGCTGTGCGCTTGGTGTTTAGCGATGGGCACGAAACAGGCTTATACGCTTGGGATTTTTTGGTTGAATTGGCCGAGAATAAGGACGCAAACTGGCAAGGTTATTTAGCGCGGCTTGAAGAAGCGGGTCATCAGCGCACGCTTAATTAGGCCAGGCCGTAAACAAAAAGTAAGAAGGTTGATATGGTAGATAAAGCAACAACGCATTTTGGTTTTAAAGATGTTCCGGTTGACGAAAAGGTTGGCAAAGTACGCGAGGTGTTTGACTCGGTTGCACCCTCATATGATGTAATGAACGACTTAATGTCGATGGGTGTTCACCGTTTATGGAAGCGTTTTACCGTTGAAATTGCAAATGTAAAACCGGGGCATGTGGTGTTGGATTTAGCCGGTGGAACGGGTGATTTATCGGCACTGTTTGCTAAACGCGTCGGCAAAAATGGCAAAGTAGTGTTGGCAGATATAAACGAAGCGATGTTGCGCGTGGGTCGTGATCGCATGATTGACAAAGGTCACATCAAAAACATTACCTACAATTTAGCGAATGCCGAATGCTTGCCGTATTCATCTAATCAATTTGATCGCGTGTGCATTGGCTTTGGCCTAAGAAATGTCACCGACAAAAATGCCGCCTTACGCTCAATGTACGATGTGTTAAAGCCCGGTGGCCGTTTGTTGATTCTTGAATTCTCAAAACCAACCAACCCGATTTTAGATAAAATTTATGATATCTATTCATTTAAGTTATTGCCAAAAATCGGCGAACTGATTGCCAAAGATGGCGAAAGCTATCAATATTTGGCCGAATCAATTCGCATGCACCCAGACCAAGCAACATTAAAAGGCATGATGGAAGACGCTGGTTTTGAACGCTGCCAAGTGAACAATTTAACCGGCGGCATTGTTGCCGTGCACACGGGTTACAAGCTGTAAAATTCATGTCACTGGTCACTCCTTTTATAAAGCCATTACAAATAGCCATTAACCGCTATTTGGATTACGACCCAGAAGCGCCTAAGCAACTGGAAAAAATGCAGGGTAACGTGGTGGCGTTAAATTTTTCACCGCTCGATGTGGAGTTGTTTTTAATCATCACACGAGACGGTTTGGATATTTGCGATGAGTTATCGGCGCCAGCAGATGCCACGATAACGGGTTCGCCTTTGTCATTGGCGATGATGGGTTTGCAGGAGTCATCAACTTCTAGCCTGTTTACGGGTGATGTGAGCATAGAAGGTGACATGGAGCTGGGTGTACAGTTTCAAAAATTCTTAAAGAATATAGAAGTGGACTGGGAAGAGCCGCTGTCTAAACTCACCGGCGATGTGGTGGCTAATCAACTGGGCAATTTCGTCAGTGACTTATCCGCTTGGATGCAAGAAACAAGCAACATCAATGCGTTGAACGTGTCCGAATATTTTCGTGAAGAACAAAATATGCTGCCGTCCAAGTTTGAAGTAGAACGCTTTAAAAAAGGCATCGATGAGCTTCGTTTATCCACCGACAGGCTAGAAGCCAAAGTACAGCGGCTTATCGCTCAACAACAAACGGCGAACGAGCCTAAAAAGGAAACAACGTGATAAATCCAAAAACAGCGTTAAGATTGATTCGGATACAGCGCGTGCTATTACGTTATGGTTTGGATGAATTTGTTTTTAACATGCATTTATTTAGGCCGTTACGTTACTTAACGTATTTATCACCCAGCTACCTGTTGGGTAAGCGAAAAGGCACACGTGGTGAACGCCTGCGTAAAGCCTTAGAAGATTTAGGTCCTATCTTCGTTAAGTTTGGTCAAATACTGTCCACTCGCCAAGACTTGTTGCCGCCCGATATCGGCGAAGAGCTGTCTCAGCTACAAGATAATGTGCCGCCGTTTGCCGATAACCTCGCGCGCGAAATGATAGAAAAATCGCTAGGGCAATCCATTGAAGAGGTGTTTTCAGTATTCTCAGAAAGCCCATTGGCATCCGCATCGGTTGCACAAGTACACACTGCCACCTTGTTAACGGGTGAAGATGTCGTCGTCAAAGTCTTACGTCCAGGTATTGAGAAAACCATCAACGCCGATGTGGCCTTGCTATATAGCTTGGCAGAGTTGGCCACCAAGTACTGGGGTGAAGCGAAACGACTGAAGCCTATTGAGGTGGTGCAAGAGTTTGATCACACCATTCACGATGAATTGGACTTAGTGCGCGAAGCCGCTAATGCATCACAATTACGCCGTAACTTTGAAGGCTCAGATCAGCTCTATGTACCTGAGGTGTATTGGGATTACACACGGCAAAATGTGATGGTGATGGAGCGCATCTACGGCACACCCATTGGGAGAATCGACGAGTTAAAAGCCAAGGGTATCGACATGAAATTACTCGCCGAGCGCGGTGTGGAGATATTTTTCGCCCAAGTGTTCCGCGATAATTTCTTTCACGCCGATATGCACCCGGGCAATATTTTTGCCTCGGATGATGCGCAATATCTCGCTGTCGATTTTGGCATCATGGGCAGTGTCACCGTTGCCGATCAACGTTATTTAGCTGAAAACTTCCTAGCCTTTTTCCAACGCGATTACTTCCGCGTCGCGCAACTACACATCGAGTCAGGCTGGGTGCCGAAACACACGCGGGTAGATGAATTTGAAAGCGCCATTCGCGCCGTGTGCGAACCAATTTTCGAAAAGCCGCTCAAAGAAATTTCCTACGGCCACTTATTACTGCGTTTATTCCAAACCGCGCGCCGATTCGATATGGAAGTACAACCACAACTGGTTTTACTGCAAAAAACTTTATTGAACATTGAAGGCCTAGGCCGCCAACTCTATCCCGATTTGGATTTATGGCAAACAGCCAAACCGTATTTAGAAGATTGGTACAAAAACCGCATTGGCCCCAAAGCCACGTTCAATAAGTTAAAAGAACACTTGCCGATTATGGCTGAGAAGCTACCAGAATTGCCAGAAATGGCCTACAAAGTTCTGAGCGATGCGGCCAATGGTGAGCTGGAAATCAACTGGAAATCCAAGCAGTTAGAAGACATTAAACAGCAAATGGCCCGTAATCACCGCAAAAGCATCTTAGCGATCTGTGGTGGTAGCATGTTGATAGCTGCTGCCATCATTTTGGGCTTAGATGGTTTTTCACCGCTCATGTTGGGTGATGCGCCCGCTGCCACTTGGGTTTTGGGCGGTTTAGGTGGTTTGTTTTTATTCAACGCGCTGGACTAGTTTATTTATGACGCTAATGCACACACCCGTTGGTGACTTTGGCTCAGTCGCACCAGATTTTACGCTACAAGGCATAGACGAAAAACAATGGACGCGAGACGGCTGTACAGGCGAAAACGGCTTGTTGGTGATGTTTATTTGTAATCACTGCCCCTACGTAAAAGCCATTCAGCAACGTCTAGTTTCGGATGCAGCAGAGCTGCAAAAACACGGCGTAGGCGTCGTCGCCATTATGTCGAATACCCCAAACGACTACCCCGAAGATTCGTTCGAGAACATGAAACTCGTCGCCAAAGAAAAGGCTTATAACTTTCCTTATTTAATAGACGAAACCCAACAAGTCGCTAAAGCCTATGGTGCGATTTGCACACCGGATTTTTTTGGTTACGACAAAAACATGGAGCTGCAATACCGTGGGCGCTTGGATGAGAGTGGGGTGAATGTGGGTGCTGATGATATGAAGCGGGACTTGCTTGAGGCGATGGTTGTTGTGGCCAAGACGGGTAAGGGGCCAGCAGAGCAGGTTGCTAGTATGGGGTGTTCTATTAAGTGGATGTAGTTTGGCGCTACATTTAATCGATGGAGTTAGTCGTTGTTATTTGTGCCCAGCGAATGTTTCGTTCAAGTGTTTGTACGAATCTAGTGATTACGTCGATTCGGTTTTTATGTTTTTATATAGGCTGTTTGCTATCACTCGGATTGCATGGTGTTTTTTTATCTAGATTTAGATAGTCCTCATTAATAATGCTTGTTTCAATTTTAGTCTTGCGAGACTTGAAAAGATTACTTTCATCATTCCGTTACATACGATGAGTCTGTGTTCTTTCCCTGTCGGCATAAGGTTTATCTGCGTTGCGCTCTGTAAAAGCAACGTATTTATGGGATTAAAGTGAGATTTTGGCGACCTTTCCTTTGATCCATTTCTTTTTGTCGTAAAAAGAAATGAACGCCCTCGCGGCAGAGCGAAATAGACAAATAGAACGCTTACATTTAAAAGCCAACAAGAAATCAAAATTCCACTTATATACCCAC
>DUCA01000051.1:495-6383 GCA_012960055.1 Cycloclasticus sp. | reverse complement strand
AGCACAAGCTGTGGCCAAGGCAACACCGTGCTGACCTGCACCGGTTTCTGCCAATACTTTGGTTTTGCCCATATGCTTAGCCAATAACGCCTCGCCCAAACAATGGTTGATTTTATGCGCGCCGGTATGGTTTAAATCTTCGCGCTTAAGAAATATTTTTGCACCACCCAATTTTTCACTTAAACGCTTTGCGTAATAAATAGGGCTAGGGCGACCGACATAATTAGCATACAAATCGTTTAATTCGTCTTGGAAGGCTTTGGTTTGTGAAATCTCAAGATAAGCGTCTTTAATTTCATCCATGATGACCACTAAATAAGGCGGTATGATTTGCCCACCATATTCGCCGAAATAACCTTTGTCATCCGGCATCGGTATCTTGTTTATATCCATCATCTTCCTCGCTAATCACTCGTTTCTAATAGCTTAACCAATTTATTACATCAATAGCAGGGCAATAACAAAAGAGCCCATATAGGGCCCTTTTGTTACTGCCATGGGCCCAGTATTACAAATCGATATCCATGCCGTAGCCTTTTGCCTCAGGTCTATGACCAAAAACATCACCCACATAGTATTCTTGATCTTTTAACGTATGGCGCGCACCGTGCCCAAGTTCTAACAACCAACCCGATGGCGTTGCGAAATAGAATGTATACGCTTGGTCATTTGAGTGCTTACCCAATTGCATGGCCACATCGATACCTTGTTGACGAATGGTATCGTGAGCAATACCTAAATCATCTAGCTGTGTGTATTCCAACATCAAGTGATTAATACGCTTGTCCATTGGGCCCAAACCGAATGCCAATGAATGCTGGCGATCATTACAGTTCATAAAGGTAGGTTTAGCCATCATGCCATTCGGCAACTTTAATTTATATTCAGCCGAACCTTTTAAGCCCAATAATGAATAGAATTGGTACGCAGCTTCATCGTCCATCGAACGAATAATGAAATGGCCTACGCCTTGGTCGCCCGTTAAAAATTTACCGTGCATTGGGCGCCCTGGGTGAAAAGGTTTCATCACATCAACTTGCGGCGCATAGAAGATTTCTGTTGGGTTGCCAGACGGATCTTCTAATTTAAGTAAGCCCAAAACAAAACGCTCGTCAGCTTCTTCTTCCGATGCCACACGATATTCAACACCCGCATCACTGAGCTGTTGCTGCATGGCTTCAAATTCTTCACGGCCTGATACGCGCCAGCCTGTGTACGCCAGATCATCTTCATTTGACTGATGAATGGTAAAACGGTGATGATGAGCGTCCATTCTTAAATAGAAGCGGTCATCTTGATCGCCTTCTTCAATTTCCATGCCCACGCATTTTGTTGCAAATTCGCGCCACGCATTCAAATCGGTGACGTTAAAGCCCATGTAGCCTAGCTCTGTTACTTTTACCATTGATTGTTTCCTCTTTTCTTAAATTGCACCCATCGGGCGTATGTCTCTTTTTACTTCCTTCCGCCTTTCCAAAAAGAAGGCTGAAATGCGGGTATGTGCTAAAAATAACCGCCCCGATTTATTTCTAACGGTTTCCCTGCACCCTAACCCGCCTCCCTAAAGGAGGAGGGGATACTGCTTTTATTTTAACCAAAAAAATATAAGTTCTTATCTATCGTTACTCGTGCATCCAGCACTATCTTTCGTCGTACCAATTGAAACTTATCGCCAACCTTTCTGAGCAAGTCTTCCCTTGCGCCAATGTGCTCTGATCTTTCCAATTGTTGACGGTGACGAATATACGCCACGTTTGTATACACTTTAAACAAGTCGTCTTGTTCAGTATGGAACGCCTCAATATTGGTCAGCAGGTATTTAATGTCAGACGCAGGGTCTTCCATCCACACCGTGCCGGTATACATCCGGTCAACACGCTGTTTTACTTCACTGTAATCATCGCTATAAATTGCCATATCATCTGGTCCTGGCGCTGGGCGTTTATCTTTACGATAGCGGCGTTCAATCACTGGCATCCAAAAGTGAATATCCTCAGCAACGAACCCTTCTAACCATTCTTTATATTGATGGTTTTGCAGCATGCGCGCTTCTGTATAGGCATGTTGTGAAATGGCATGATGAAGCTCTAGGGAGACGCGATCTGTCGGTTGAATATCGTGCATGTTATTTATTCCCCGCTATTTTGTTCTTCCAAAAATCCTTGTTCTCGAACATATCATCCCATTCGTCATCTCTTGCATGAATGGCTTGCCAACTTTCTGCGTTCATTATTTCTTGATAAAAACGATAAAAACCACGATACGATGTTTCACCGATAAAACTTGCACCAACGATGCCCGGAAACTCTGGGTGTGGCCCCTCATAATCATGAGCCATGGTGGAGCTCATTCTATTTTTACGTGCTTGCGTACCTTGGTTAATGGACGTGGCATTCACCATATTATCGCCATCATCACTTTCCAGCGTACCCGCTGTGCCAAAGCTTCTAGCCGCTTGTTTAACCACCTCTTTCTTAGTCGCATCGTCCATACCTTTATGCACTAACACATACGACCACACTTCAATCTCATTCGGCCCCCTTGGGTGCCAAACTTTAAATATGTTTGTGCCGTACAAGAATGAGCAACTTGGGAAGGTCGTACAGTTCCAATGCCCGTCAAACAAACCCGCTCTGGCTTCGCCTAATTTTTCAGCCACTTTAGGAATGGTTTCTTGATTAAACTTATCGTAGTTCTCGCGCTTAACATGAATAGATGAAGCGGCTTGTCGAATAATGCCACAGCCGTGTCCATGTCGTGTTGTCACTTGAATGCCCAATTGGGCATACGGTATTTCAGCCGTATTGCCTGCTAACATACCCAGCTCACCGCCGAGCACTTCAAGTGCTGCCGCGTGTGTCCAACCTACGTGATACGCGTCTCCAACGAAATTTTCAGCCGGCACTTTCCAGTTGCATTTTAAGGTCGATTTCATCGGTGGCCCTATCAGTTCCATACCCTCTCCAGCACCGACCATAAAGGTATCTAAATACCAGCCCCAGTCACCTAGATATTCCTCTAAGCTTGGCGCGTCGTCATCAAAACAGCCAAAAACGAACCCTCTGTAGCTTTCCACGCGAATCTTAGGAAGCCCGAGTTTGCTCTTATCAATATCACCGTGATAGCAGGTTTCCGCTAATGGCACATCAACCAACGAACCATCGGCCCCAAATACCCAACCATGATAATTACAAACAAAGGATTTTGAATTGCCCGAATCTGCCGTACACACACGGTTACCACGGTGACTACAGGAATTAATAAATGCATTTATAGAGCCGTCTTTATGGCGGGTAACAACCACGGGGTCTTCTGCCATCGTTGTTGTAATAAAGTCGCCTGTTTTCTCAAGCATGCACTCATGCGCCAAAAACAACCAGCAGCGGCCAAATATCCGCTCTAGTTCTTGTTCGTAAACTTCTTGATCGCCAAAAATCTTTTTTGCTTGAGTCGAATTTTTCGTATCGACCAACTCTCTTGCATCTATCATCTCTACACCTTTTGGTTAACTGCTTGTCATCACTTTTCTATAACCTTTCCAAAACCCCCGCACGGCATTTTCATCCATGCCTATTGGGCTAGTATGCGGCGCTGGCTCTGTGCCACCCATTTCTATAAATGAACGCTCATGCTCATCCCGATGAACTCCATTTTGGCAAAGTTCTATCGCCTCACCGTCTTCCATGGATATAAAACCAGCTGGACCCACCAAGTTGATATTCCTTAACCGGTGCCGATCCATTTCTTCATTATCATCTTCAAAACCGAAGTATGTCCACACTAATTCAGTGCCATTAACACCTTTTGGCAATACCTGCCGTGCCGCTAGCGTATTTTGAATTTGCTGTAACACTACGGATGGGAATAATGACTGAATACTTAAGCCTACGCTGTCATCTCGCTCTGGCACAAATTTTAATACTCGAGGGTCTTTAAGTTCATGTGCGCCTTGCATTTCACGGTTGGCTTCTTCTTTAAACTCTGCGTAATCCACCTTTTTCTTAGGTGCCGAAACATTAAAGTAATTATGATAACCCTCATCATTCAGCACACCTTCGCTCTCTTGGCTTTGGCGATAGATACCAAACGTGGGGTAAAACAAATGCAGTAGGCCACCGTGATACGCATCGCGACTGTTTTCAGAATACAACTTCCAATTACCCTGCATGTATTGGCGCGCATGACCAATAAGCTTAATCGGCTTGTGCATAATGCGATGGATATTCTCACACATTTTTTCACCCAAGAAAGCCTCCAATTCGGGGGCCTGTTGGTCAAAACTAGCAAACACCATATGAGCAATGGTTGCCACCCGTAACTGACGCAGCCCATGCTCGGCCATGTCGAAATCTTTTTCATAGCCGCCAATGCCCTTTAAACCGCGGCGAAAAGGCACACCACGTAAGTCGCCTTTCGCGTCATAAGCCCATTGGTGGTAAACACAGGTGAACGCGCCATCGTCTGAATGGCCGTGTCGTTCCCTGCACACCAACGCGCCTTTATGAGCACAACGATTAACCCAAGCATGGATATCGCCCTGTTCATCACGTGTCATCACAATCGGTGTATCGCCAACAAAAGTAGACTTATAATCGCCCGCATTCGGCACTTCTACATCTAAGCCTAAGTAGGACCAAACCGGCCCACGGTATAATTTTTCTTGCTCTAATTTATAAACGTCTTCATCCAAATAAACAGAAAAGGGCGCGCTATTGCCATTAATGTTTATGCTATCCACTTGCTGCTGAGCGCTCATAAATACCCCTGCTTATCTATTGCTTAAAAAAGCCATTACCGGCGGCTAGGTTTCCGGTTAATTTTATCGCTTCTAATATCATCGAATGGTCAGCTTTCCCGGTACCGGCTAAATCATACGCCGTGCCGTGTGCTACCGACATATGCAAGTACGGCGGCCCCATAATAAGGGCGCAATTACCGGAAAATCCCCAGGTTTTAATCGCGATATGCCCTTGGTCATGAAACATCGCCAGCACCACGTCGTAATGACCATCGATACAATGCCTAAACACAGAGTCCGCCGCAATCGGCCCAACAACATTAATGCCTAATGCTTTCGCATCTTCGACACCGGGGGTAATTTCTTGCTCTTCCTCAAGTCCACTGGCGTGTGGATTCAAGCCCGCCACCGCGATACGCGGCTCAGCAATGCCCCATTCTTTGAGTGATTCATTAAGCTGCTTAATAGCGCTCCCCACCAAATCGCGTTTAATTAAATCGCACACGGTTCGTAAGGGCAGGTGATCGGTCAGGTGCATCACCCGCAACGGGCCACTGATTAAAAATAAATAGCTATGGCCCGGCTCCATATTGATGACCTTGTCTAAGGTGCCTGCCATTTTCATCGAGACCGAGCTAATGGGCGCCATCACCGTGCCATCTACCTCGCCCGCCAAAGCCATTTGATCCATTTCGTCTAGCCAGTCAGCACTGATTTGACCGCAGGATGTATTATCCTGCGCCATCACAAAGCGGCTTGTATCGAAGGTACCCGAATCAATAATATCGATAATCGTGGGGTCGTTATGAATTTCATCAATTGACGACACCTTTACCACGTCTAACGACAAACCACAGTCCTTAACCGCGCGCTGCATCACCGCCTGGCTACCCACGAGCACCGGCGCGCAATACGCGTGTATCTCACCCGTTGCCCATGCTTTAGCCACCACCTCAGGGCCGATGCCTGCTGGGTCGCCAATCATCGTTGCTATTTTTGGTTTTGTACTCATGCTAATTACCCAGCTCTTATTAAACATTAGCTTAGCATTATCCAATGCGAATATGAGCTAAATCACTCGCAAGGAATTCATAACCCGCTAAAAACAAATAAGTCTAAATAAGCGGTTGCCTTATGCCCGACGTCTGGG
>DUCA01000051.1:0-365 GCA_012960055.1 Cycloclasticus sp. | reverse complement strand
GGTAAGGGCGCCGTCACCCCGCCTTTTTTAACCGAGTACATTGGCAATATCACTGAAGACCGTGCTGAACGGTTAATGGCGCATTCTGAAGCCGCCGGATTGGGTATTATGGGCATCAGCCAGCTCAGCTATCACCGTGCATCAGAAGACAAAACCGTTGTCTATCCGCTAGATTCTTATTATTTACACAGCATGCGCGGCTCTGTCGTTTGCACCATTAACCGCGTGTCGGTACTGCTAGACAACCGCATTAAAACCGACATTCAAGATCTGATTGCACAGATGATATTGGTCGATAATAGTTAGTTTTCCGTCGTTATTCGGGCAATGTGTTTTTTATGACTAAAGTCATCGCCTATCCACTC
>DUCA01000050.1 GCA_012960055.1 Cycloclasticus sp. | reverse complement strand
GTGGAACCTACCGATGAATTGCGTAAAGAATTGATTATGCATGTACGTAAGGAAATTGGTCCGATTGCGGCGCCAGATGTTGTTCAGTGGGCGCCAGGATTGCCTAAAACACGTTCCGGTAAAATTATGCGTCGTGTGTTACGTAAAATTTCTGAAAATTTGATCGATGAAGTAGGTGACACATCAACACTGGCAGATCCATCAGTGGTGGATGAGTTGATTGCTAATCGTCCCAATAAGTAAGAAACACTAGCAATAAAAAAGCCCGCTTTAAGCGGGCTTTTTTATTGCTATAAAATAAAGCTTAGTCTTTAGCGGGTAAAGACGGGAAGTCCAAACCAGCCATTTTTTGCATCACGCGAATCACTTGGCAGCTATAACCAAACTCGTTGTCATACCAAAGATAAAGAACGCATGAGTCGCCGGTGGCGATGGTTGCTTTTGAATCAATCGTGCATGCTTTGCGAGCGCCAACCAAATCCGTAGAAACGATTTCAGTTGATGTGGTGAAGTCAATTTGCTCACGCATAGATGAATGAAGAGCCGTTTCGCGCAAGAAGTTATTTAAAGCGTGTTTGTCTGTTTCTTTCTCCAAGCGAAGGTTAAGAATGGCCATTGAGACATTTGGAGTCGGAACACGAATAGCGTTACCCGTCAGTTTGCCTTCAAGTTCAGGCAGGGCTTTTGAAACGGCCTTAGCGGCGCCTGTTTCTGTAATCACCATATTGAGCGCAGCGGCGCGGCCTCGACGTTCACCTTTGTGGTAGTTGTCGATTAGGTTTTGGTCATTGGTGTATGAGTGAACCGTTTCAACGTGGCCTTTGATAATGCCAAACTCGTCATTGATGGCTTTTAATGTCGGCGCAATAGCGTTAGTCGTGCAACTGGCGGCTGAAATGATTTTATCTTCAGCTTTAATGTCATCCGTATTAACACCAAAGACGATATTTTTAACGTCTTTACCTGGAGCCGTTAGTAGAGCTTTGGCTGCGCCCTTAGCTAAGAAGTGTTCGCTCAATTGAGCTTCGTCGCGACGAATGCCCGTGTTATCGACAATAAGTGCGTCTTTAATGCCGTACTGCGTGTAATCAATTTCTTTAGGGTGGTTGGCGTAAATAACCTGAATTAAATTGCCGTTGGCTAAAATGGTATTGTTTTCTTCGTCAACTTTGATGGTGCCTTTGAATGAGCCATGCACAGAATCTCGACGAAGCAGGCTGGCGCGTTTTTGTAGGTCATTATCGCCGCCTTTACGAACAACTATCGCGCGTAGGCGCATTTTATTGCCAGAACCGGTGCGCTCAATCAGTAAGCGCGCCAATAAACGACCAATGCGGCCAAAGCCGTAAAGCACAACATCGGTTGGTGTTGAATCGGACTGTTCTTGAACTTGGCGGATACCTTCGCCAAGTTTTTTAGCGAGAAAGTCCTCTATTTCAAGGCCGCGTGTGTCACTATTGAATTGAGTAGCCAAAAGACCCAGGTCGATGCGAACAGGCCCTAATTTCATATTTTGTAGAGCAATCAGTACTTTAAAACTGTCGTGGATTGATAGCTCTACGTTTACGAATTGACGAACATAACGATGCAACTTAAGAAGTGTGATAGGTGATGCGTTAATAAGCGTTCTACCGTATATCTTAAGGACGACACCGTTAGCACGGTACATTTTGCCGATGATAGGAATCATTGCTTCAGCAATTTCTTGACGACTTTCCCATTCAGCTAGGTGTTGGTCATGTTGCTCTACACTCATAAAAGGTACCTTGTATTTGTTGTTTATATATACGTTAATTATATCAAAATTTAAAATTGTGCGGCGCAACTTAATGCAGATCTACTGCGGTAAAACTAAGGTTGATTGTTTTTATTAATAGCTACGTTGAATGGAAAATAAAGCCAGTTGTTCCATCGCGGTTTTGAAGTTGCTATCAGCAATCGAGCTGAGTGCATCAATGGCTTTTTTTGCTTCTTGGTCAGCAAATTCGGCCGTGTAGTCTAATGAGCCGGTGGATTTGATGATAGCTAAAATGTCCAGATAAGCGTCGCGATTGCCATTTTTGATGGTTTCTCTTATAAATTCAGCTTGTTCGGCTGTGCCATTGGTCATCGCATGAATGAGTGGCAAAGTGGGTTTGCCTTCGGCTAAATCATCACCAAGGTTTTTACCAAGTTCGTCAACATTCGCCGTGTAATCGAGCATGTCGTCCATGATTTGAAAGGCATTGCCTAGGTGTAAGCCGTACGCAGCGAGTGCTTTTTCAGTCGTGTCGTCTGCTTTTGATAATACTGCGCCTAATTGAGCCGCTGCTTCAAACAATTTAGCGGTTTTACGGCGAATCACTTCAAGGTATTGTGCTTCGCTGGTGTCAGGGTTGTTGATGTTTAATAACTGAAGTACTTCGCCTTCAGCAATGGCGTTGGTGGTGTGAGATAAAATATCCATCACGCGCATATCGTTAACACCTACCATCATTTCGAATGAACGCGAATATAAAAAGTCGCCGACGAGAACACTGGCGGCATTACCCCAAATAGCATTGGCTGTTTCATCACCACGACGCATATCCGATTCGTCGACAACATCATCATGAAGTAAGGTGGCGGTATGGATGAATTCGATAACAGCAGCCAGTGTGGTGTGATCTTTGCCATCGTAATCTAACGCGCAAGCAGATAAGGCGACCAACATGGGTCTTAAACGTTTTCCGCCGCTATTGATAATATGGAAGCCAATTTGATTGATGAGCACGACGTCAGAGTTTAGTTCTCGGAGGATTTCTTTATCTACTTGTGACATGGCAGGTGCCATTAAAACTTGAATGGCTTTGAAATCAATTTTGGCTGTATTTGTTGATGAATGGGTGCTACTCATGAAACGAAAAAGCTCGGTTAATATTAAAGAGAGTATAATAACAAGGAATGGCGCGGATAAAAAAAGCTTTTCCCTGTTTATTTGGCATTGACCAAAGGCAAACTAAAGGCTAAAATTCGCCTCTTTTTTAAATCACCCACAAAATACGGGAGTTTCTGAACAATGTACGCGATAATTCAAACGGGCGGTAAACAATATAAAGTCGCCGAGGGTGATTTTCTTAAAATCGAAAAATTAGATGCAGAAGAGGGCGCAGAAGTAACGTTCGATTCAGTCTTATTAGTCAATGGTGACGCTGGACTTAAAGTTGGCGCACCTAATCTTGACGGCGCAACTGTTACAGCAACAGTAAAAGCTCAAGGTCGACTTAAAAAAGTTCACATCATTAAATTCAAACGTAGAAAACACCACATGAAAAAAATGGGACACCGTCAGTATTATACTGAAGTGATCATTACTGGTATTTCTGCTTAATTAACAAAGGACAGATTCATGGCACATAAGAAAGCAGGCGGTAGTACTAAGAACGGTCGCGATTCGGAGTCAAAGCGACTTGGCGTTAAACGTTACGGTGGTCAAAGTGTTCTAGCGGGTAATATTTTAGTTCGCCAAAGAGGTACACGTTTTCATGCAGGTAAAAATGTTGGTATGGGTAAAGACCACACATTATTTGCAACTGAAGAAGGCACAGTGGTATTTGAAATTAAAGGCCCGAAACGTAGAAAATATATTCGTATCGAAACTGTTTAATATATAAACAGTGCGCTGCGGTTACGACAGCAGGTACAGAAGTTTAAAACCTTGTCTTTGGCAGGGTTTTTTATTGCGTTAAAATAGAGTCCCTAAATAAGACACAAGCACAGTTATTGGAATACAAATATGAAATTTGTTGATGAAGCGACCGTAAAAGCAGAAGCAGGAAATGGCGGTAGTGGCCATGTAAGCTTTAGACGTGAAAAATACATCCCCTTTGGCGGCCCAAATGGTGGCGATGGTGGCGATGGTGGCAGTGTGTATTTGCAGGGAACCGAGGCATTAAACACGCTTATTGATATGCGTTTTAATCGTTTGTTAAGAGCAGACCCAGGGAAGCGCGGGCAAAGCGGCAACTGCACAGGCCGTGGCGGCGAAGATTTAATTGTGCCAGTGCCATTGGGTACCATAGTATATGACGATGGTACCGATGAGTTGATTGGCGATGTGACGATGGAAGGGCAGAAGTTGCTGGTGGCATCAGGTGGCTTTCATGGCTTAGGCAACGCGCGATATAAAAGCAGCACGAATAGAGCTCCTCGGCAGTTTTCGCCCGGTTCAGAAGGTGAGCAACGTGCGTTAAGGTTAGAGTTAAAAGTGTTGGCAGATGTTGGTACGCTCGGCTTACCAAATGCTGGGAAATCCAGCCTAATTCGCTCCATTTCATCGGCGCAACCGAAAGTGGCGAATTACCCGTTTACCACGTTGCACCCAAGTTTGGGCGTGGTGCGTGCTGATGAGTCACGCAGTTTTGTGATTGCGGATATACCGGGGATTATTGAAGGTGCTGCTGAAGGTGCGGGACTTGGCAATTTATTCCTGCGTCATTTGGCAAGAAACAACTTATTACTTCACGTGGTGGATGTTGAGCCTTATGAATCGGATATTGACCCTGTTTCAGCAGCCAAGGCTGCGATTATAGAGATTGAAAAATGGGGCGGTGAATTGGCGAAAAAACCTCGTTGGTTAGTATTGAATAAAATAGATTTGCTGCCAGAAGATCAGGTGGATGAGTATTGCCAAATGATTGTCGATGGTTTGGAATGGAAAGGCCCAGTATTTAATGTGTCTGCCATTCGAAAAACAGGCACGCAAAAATTAGTCCATGCCATTATGGATTACTTGGAAGAGCAAAAAGCATTAGAGCTTAATGAGCCGGAAGAACCTAAGGACATTGATTAGTTTGACTTAAAGACGATGAAATCAAGAGCAGATTTAAAGCAGGTTCGTTGTTGTGTTATTAAAATTGGCAGTGCTGTCTTAACGGACAATGGCAGGGGCTTAAATCGCGCGGCTATTAATGATTGGGTTGAGCAAATCAGTGAACTTAAATCGCGTGGTATCGATGTCATTGTTGTGTCATCAGGTTCAGTCGCTGAAGGCATGGTGCGTTTAGGTTGGACCTCTCGCCCTCATGCGTTGCAGGAATTACAAGCAGCGGCTTCAGTGGGGCAAATGGGGCTTATTCAGGCGTATGAAGAAAGCTTTCAAGCAAAAGGTTTTAAAACAGCGCAAGTGTTGCTGACACATGATGATTTAGCAGATAGAACGCGGTATTTAAATGCACGAGCAACCATAAAAACCTTACTTGATTATTCGGTTGTGCCGATTATTAATGAAAATGACGTGGTGGCGAATGAAGAGTTGCGGGTTGGTGATAACGACACATTAGCGGCCATCATTGCTAATTTAATGAGCGCGGATGTGTTGATGATTTTAACCGATCAAGATGGTTTTTTTGATTGTGACCCAAGATCGAACGCTAATGCGAAATTGTTGGCGCAAGCCAGCGTAACGGATAAAGCACTCGATATGGCGGCTGGTGAAGGTGTTGGCGAGTTAGGTCGTGGTGGTATGCAAACTAAGCTGATCGCGGCACGCATTGCATCTCGTTCTGGTACGGCAACAGTTATAGCGCCGGGTTTGCAGCAAGGCGTTATCTTGGATGTTATCGACGGCGAAATAGTCGGTACTTTATTGATACCTGATGAGTCATCTGTGTCGGCGAGAAAGCGTTGGTTAACAGCGCACCTAGACATAAAAGGACAGTTGGTTCTAAATAAGGGTGGGGTTAATGCGCTTAAGCAGTCGGGCGTGAGTTTGTTACCCATTGGGGTGGTGGCGGTAACAGGGGATTTTGACCGAGGTGAGTTAGTTGTATGTGTGACTGAAGAAGGTAAAGAGTTTGCGCGTGGCTTGGTGAATTATAGCTCGGATGATATCAACAAAATAAAACAGCAGGACAGTTTAGATATCGAAAATCTGATTGGTTTTGTTAATGAAGCAGAAGTTATTCATTGCGACAACTTGGTATTGGTTTAAAGGCAAATATCTTACGGCAGTAAAAAGCCGACCTAATGGTCGGCTTTTTCGTGTTCTTTGAAAAACTTAAGTCTACTTTAGTTTAACAATGCGAGCATTTAAGCGGCTCTTTAAACGAGCAGCTTTATTTCTGTGGATAATGCCTTTGTTAACCGCACTATCGATATAAGGAACCGCTTCTTTATACGCAGTTTCAGTTGCTTCAGCATTTCCATCATTAGCGCTATACACGACGCTTTTGATTTTTGTACGTAAACGTGTACGTGCAGCCATGTTTAATTGACGGTTTTGTTCTGCTTGTTTGGCGCGTTTTGACGCTTGTGCACTGTTAGCCAAGGTAAATCCTCTGGTAATGTAAAAAAGATTGCGCATTTTGATGAAATATTCGTGCTTTGTCAAGCTTGAACTGCCTGTAAATCCTATAATGGGTTCTGAAAGCGA
>DUCA01000049.1 GCA_012960055.1 Cycloclasticus sp. | reverse complement strand
AGCATAACGTAAAGCTAACCAGAGGCCAACAATTAGACACATTGCACATTTATAAGGGCGTTATAGCTGGCCAAGATGTCAGTATTGAAGGGCAAATACCTTATGCATTGCTGCAAAAAGTTGCTCTCAATATAAAGCTAAAATAGAAAGATGATTGAAGAAGCAGCGACTGTCAAATCTATACATGAAAAATCCGTTAAGGTACTCACGACAAAGAGTTCGGCTTGTAATCATTGCAACGAAGCTGATTCGTGTTCAACGTCAATTTTAGCAAAATTCTTTGGTAATAAAGAAATCGAACTGCAATTGTTTTCTGATATATCATTGAAAACAGGAGATAAAGTTCTTCTGGGTATTGAAGAGAATGTATTTATTCGCTTAACCTTCCTTATTTATTTTTCACCCCTTTGCGGCTTATTTATCTTCGCAGTATTAGGGCAATTCTTTGTTGATCAATGGGGGGTTAACAATGAATTGCCGGTTATTGCATGCGCCATTACTGGCTTCTTAAGTTGTTATTTCGCCATTAAATTTTATATTAAACACTATTTCAGCCCTGAAAAAATCAACCCGGTTATATTGAAAAAGCTTTAATATCATCCCTATTGTTAATACATGATTTTAAAAAGGAGTTTGTAATGCTTTATTCCATATATAGACGTTCTTTATTCGCGTTTCTATGTCTAGTCTTAGTTAATAGTGTACAGGCCAATAACCTCCCTGATTTTACTGTGCTGGTTGAACAAAACAGCAAAGCGGTTGTTAATATCAGTACAACACAAAAAGCAGCCCCCCAACGTAGCGCTTTACCGCCTGGTTTTGAATTCCCGGAAAACTCACCTTACGGTGATTTGTTAAAGCGCTTCTTTGGTGGTCAAGGGCAAATGCCAAGACAGCGTGAAGCACGTTCGCTTGGTTCTGGTTTTATTATTTCGTCGGATGGTTACTTGTTGACGAATCATCACGTTGTCCGCAATGCAGATGAAATTATTGTCAGGTTACAGGACCGTAGAGAGTTAAAAGCAACGTTAGTCGGTAGTGATGAACGAACTGATGTGGCGTTATTAAAAGTTGACGCAATAGACCTGCCCGTTGTGAAACTCGGCTCATCTAAAGAGCTTAAAGTAGGGGAGTGGGTATTTGCCATCGGCTCCCCTTTCGGTTTCGATAGCTCCGTTACCGCGGGTATCGTCAGTGCTAAAGGGCGCAGTTTGCCGAAAGAAAACTATGTGCCTTTTATCCAAACTGATGTCGCTATTAACCCAGGTAACTCAGGCGGCCCGCTGTTTAATTTGGCGGGAGAAGTCGTCGGCATTAACTCGCAAATATATAGCCGTTCAGGTGGCTTTATGGGGCTGTCATTCGCAATACCAATAGACGTGGCTATCAACGTTAGCAATCAACTTAAAAATTCGGGTCATGTTGTTAGGGGGTGGTTGGGTGTTCGTATTCAGGATGTAACGCGCGAATTAGCCGAGTCTTTCGATATGAAAAAACCTCATGGCGCACTGGTTTCTCAAGTTATCGATGATAGCCCAGCAGAGAAAGCGGGGCTTCGTGTTGGTGATATTATTGTGGCATTTAATAATCAAACTGTTGATCGCTCCTCGTCTTTACCGCCGTTAGTGGGTTCTGCTGATATAAAGAGAACAGCTAACGTTAAAATAATACGCAATAAAAAAAGCAAGACATTGATGGTAACGCTTGAAAACTTACCTGAAGACGAAGGGCCCGTTAACGATGTAAAAACCAAGCTTCCATCAAAGAGTATTCTTGGCATGGGTGCCGTTAATTTAACAGCACAAATGCGTGATAAATTAGATATTAAAAAGCACGGTGTGCTCATCAAGTCAGTCGGTGATGGTATAGCGTTTAAGGCAGGTCTTCGTGCAGGTGATGTTGTTATGCAGTTTGCTGGTATTGATATCAACAACACAAAGCACTTTAAAGAATTAGTTGACGATATGGACGACGATAAATACTTTTCTGTCCTTATTAACCGTCAAGGCAACCCGATTTTCCTCGCTTTGAAAAAATAGAGGGTACAATACGGCACATCGTGAAAACGCCTCATATGAGGCGTTTTCATATTAAATTTAACGAAAATTATGGGCCGTGCCCGTAAATGATGAGTAAAAGTGTGTCTGATATTAGCTTAACAAGAAATTTCTCGATAATTGCTCACGTAGACCATGGGAAATCGACGCTTGCCGATCGATTAATTCATATATGTGGCGGCTTAAGTGATCGTGAAATGGAAGAACAGGTTCTCGATTCGATGGACATTGAACGTGAACGTGGCATTACCATTAAAGCGCAAAGCGTGACGCTCCATTACACGGCTAAAGACGGAAAAACGTATAAGCTGAATTTTATTGATACACCTGGGCATGTGGACTTCTCTTATGAGGTGTCGCGTTCGTTAGCGGCCTGTGAAGGCGCCTTATTGGTTGTTGATGCGGCTCAAGGTGTTGAAGCGCAAAGCGTGGCAAACTGTTACACAGCGCTCGAGTTAGGCTTGGAAGTATTGCCTATCCTAAATAAAATTGATTTACCTTCAGCGGAGCCCGAGCGGGTGGCTGAAGAAATAGAAGAAATTATTGGTATCGAAGCGATTGAGGCGCCACATATTAGCGCTAAGACCGGTCTAGGTGTAGATCAAGTGTTAGAACAAATTGTTAATCATGTTCCTGCACCTGAAGGCGACCCTGATGCGCCTTTGCAGGCACTTATAATTGACTCATGGTTCGATAATTATCTAGGTGTGGTTTCTTTGATTCGTGTTGTAAATGGCACGATTAAAAAGAAACATAAAATTAAAATGATGTCGTCAAATGATATCCATTTAGTCGATCAGGTTGGTGTTTTTACTCCTAAAAGAGAAGTCCTCGATGAGCTTGTTCCTGGCGATGTGGGTTTTATGGTCGCCGGGATTAAAGATATTTATGGTGCACCTGTCGGTGATACGATTACTTTTGCAAATAAGCCAGCAGAAACGACATTGCCAGGTTTTAAAACCGTCCAAGCACGTGTTTTTGCCGGCCTGTTTCCATCAAGTTCAAATGATTACGAAAACCTTCGAGAGTCATTAAACAAGCTTAAATTGAATGATGCATCGTTGAATTACGAGCCAGAAACCTCAGATGCCCTTGGTTTTGGTTTCCGTTGCGGTTTTCTCGGTTTGCTGCATATGGAGATTATCCAAGAGCGTCTTGAACGAGAATATGACCTAGACCTTATTACAACGGCGCCAACCGTTATTTATGAAGTGCAGTTGCATAATGGAGATATTATAGAAGTTGATAATCCTGCTAAATTGCCCGATATATCTACGGTTAACGAAATTCGAGAACCTATCATTGAAGCGCACATCTTGGTGCCGCAAGAGTACGTAGGTAATGTGATTACGTTGTGCATGGATAAGCGAGGTGTCCAAACGAAAATGCAGTACATGGGTAAGCAAGTATCATTGAGTTATGAAATGCCGATGAGTGAAGTGGTTTTGGATTTCTTCGACAGGCTTAAATCAGTCAGCAGAGGCTACGCTTCGTTTGAATATGAGTTTAAACGCTTTCAGGCAGAACCACTGGTTAAATTAGACGTGTTAATCAATGGTGATAGGGTGGATGCCTTATCTTTAATTGTGCATAAAGATATCAGCCAAAACCGTGGCCGTGAGTTGGTCGAGAAAATGAAAGAATTGATTCCTCGTCAAATGTTTGAAATTGCTATTCAAGCGGCCATTGGTGCAAAAATTATTGCTCGCTCTTCCGTTAAAGCGTTAAGGAAAAACGTAACGGCGAAGTGTTACGGCGGTGATATTTCTCGTAAACGCAAATTGTTAGAAAAACAAAAAGCGGGTAAAAAACGAATGAAACAAGTCGGTAATGTTGAAATTCCACAAGATGCCTTCCTTGCTGTACTTAAATTAGGAAATGACTAATGCATTTTGATTTTTCAGCAGCGTTAACACTGGCGACGTTTATAACGGGTTTAATAGCAGGGGTTTATTGGCTAACGCAACGTAAGCGCGACCATAAAAATAGTAAAGAGCCGGTTTTAGTTGAGTATGCAAAATCGTTCTTTCCGGTGTTGTTGTTTGTCTTAGTCTTGCGTTCTTTTATTTTTGAACCGTTTAGAATACCGTCGAGTTCTATGATGCCAACGCTTTTAATCGGTGACTTCATCTTGGTTAATAAATTCTCCTACGGTATCCGTTTGCCAGTCGTTAACACAAAAATAATTGAGATAGGTGAACCAAAGCGTGGTGATGTTATGGTGTTTCGCTATCCTAAGAATCCTTCATTAGATTACATAAAGCGTGTTATTGCCTTACCCGGAGATAAAGTAGGGTATTTTGATAAGCATGTGTATATTAATGGGCAACGTATCACCCAAAAACCATTAGGCCTATATGAAGGTGTAGGGCAAGGGAGTAATATGACCGGCGCATTATTGCAAAATGAGTCATTGCCAACGCAAGAACACGATATATTGATTATGCAAGGCCGCCCTTCAATTGAAGGTGAAACGGTTGTACCGGAAGGGCATTACTTTATGATGGGTGATAACCGTGATAACAGTAACGACAGTCGTTATTGGGGAACCGTGCCGGAAGAAAACATTGTAGGTAAAGCTGTTGTGATTTGGATGAACTGGGATGCTGACAATAACGGTATAAATTGGCACAGATTAGGTTCTGCAATACACTAAAAATTAACGCTCAGATATTAAAAATTACAGCAGGGTTTAAACATTGAGCTTCGAACTAAAAAGACTACAGAAGAAAATTAATACCACGTTTAATAATCATGAATTATTAGAGCAGGCATTAACGCATCGTAGCATTGGCAAAAGCAACAATGAGCGACTCGAGTTTCTGGGTGACTCGATCTTAGGCTTCGTTGTGGCTGACGAGATTTACACACGTTTCCCCGATGTTGATGAAGGCATTATGAGTCGACTTAGGGCCCATCTCGTCAATAGAGAGTCATTGGCTGGAATTGCTAAAAAATTGGATTTAAGTGAAGAGCTGATTTTAGGGCAAGGGGAAATGAAAAGTGGCGGTAAGCACCGTTCCTCTATTTTGTCGGATGCTGTAGAAGCGATTATCGGTGCTATTTATAAAGACAAAGGCCTCGAATCATCACGAGCATGGGTGTTAAGGATTTTTAGTGCCCAGTTTGAATTGTTAACTTTAGAAACAGCGACTAAAGATCCTAAAACTCAACTGCAAGAGTACTTACAAGCTCGCGGAATTTCGGTCCCAAACTACACGGTTGTTTCTACAACGGGTCTTGACCACAATCAACAATTTAAGGTCGAATGCCACGTAGATGGCATTGAAAAAAGCGTTTCTTCTACCGCCTCATCGCGAAAAAAAGCCGAACAAAAGTCGGCATCTAAAATTTTAAAAAACTTAATTAAATGACCAAATCATCTTTTAAAACCGGTTTTGTTGCATTAATTGGTGCGCCAAACGCCGGTAAATCTACGTTATTAAATAACTTGCTTAAGCAAAAAATAAGCATAACATCCAGGCGGCCCCAAACCACTCGGCACCGTATCTTAGGTATTAAAACCACCGATGCTGCGCAGGTTGTGTATGTGGATACACCGGGCATGCATTTGGGTGGCAAACGCGCGCTGAATAAATACTTAAACAAAACAGCTGACACGAGCTTGATGGGTGTCGATGTGATTGTTTGGGTGAAAGATGACATGCAATGGGACGATATTGATATCTCGATTTTAGAAAAGCTTAAAACTGAAGGTGCGCCGGTCGTATTGGCCATTAATAAGATTGATAAAATAGACAGAAAAGAAACATTACTGCCGTTTATTCAAAAAATAAGCCTTGAGCATGATTTCAAGTCCATCATTCCCATTTCAGCGTTAACCGGTAAGCAGTTAGACGAATTTGAAAAGCTCTTACTGAACTTGTTGCCGGAAGGTGAATTGATGTTCCCTGAAGACCAGGTAACGGATAGTTCAGTGCGTTTTATGACCACAGAAATTATTCGTGAAAAGTTAATACGTCGTTTAGGGCAAGAAATACCGCATTCTTTGAGTATCAGCATTGATCAATTTAAAGTCGAAAAAAACATCACGCGGATTTATGCGGTGGTGTGGGTTGAGCGTGAAGGTCAAAAGAACATTGTTATCGGTGATAAAGGTGCGGGTTTAAAAGAGGTTGGCACACAAGCGCGTTTAGATATTGAAAAACTCATAGGATCTAAGGTGTACTTAAACCTTTGGGTTAAAGTTAAAAAGAACTGGTCTGATAGTGAACGTGATTTGATTGGTCTCGGCTACCGAGGTCTTGAGTAGTTATTGCCCCAAACTGTTAGCTGGAAACCAATGAACAGAGTTGACCTACAAATCAGCTTTATTCTAAAAAGCCAGGC
>DUCA01000048.1 GCA_012960055.1 Cycloclasticus sp. | reverse complement strand
TACCCGGATATTGATGAGAATGATGCACTCGGTATGTGTTATACCTCTGGCACGACAGGTCGGCCAAAAGGTGTGGTGTATAGCCACCGATCTACCGTTTTACATTCGATGTCTGAAGGGCTTGATAGTTCATTGGCCATCAATCAACATGATGTAGTGACACCCGTGGTGCCGATGTTTCATGCCAATGCTTGGGGCCTACCGTATACCTCCGTTATGGTGGGAGCAAAATTGGTGTTTCCAGGGCCGCATTTAGATGCCGAGAGCCTATTGGATTTATATGAGCAAGAGCAAGTCACCTTAAGTGCGGGTGTGCCTACCATTTGGATGGCCATTAAGCAGGCGCTTGAAGCTGACCCCACTCGTTGGAAAACAGCGGCTAATATGAGAATGGCCGTTGGTGGTGCCGCGATTCCAGAAAGCTTGTTCCGCGTGTTTGATACTTTTGATATGAAAATTATTCAAGCGTGGGGGATGACCGAAACCTCGCCATTGGCATCTGTCGGTTTACTGAAAAATAACATGATGGGACTGACTGAAGACGAACAATATCACGCAAGAACCAAACAAGGCCTTCCACTGCCTTTTGTTGAAGTGAGAATTATTGATGACGATGGTATAGAGCAACCTTGGGATGGAGAAGCTCAAGGTGAAGTGCAAGTGAGAGGGCCTTGGATTACGGGGTCTTATTATAAGGAAGGTAGTCAGCCTGACAAGTTCTCAGCAGACGGATGGTTAAGGACTGGCGACGTAGCTATGATCGACTCAGAAGGTTTCATTAAACTAACCGACCGGACTAAAGACCTTGTTAAATCTGGAGGTGAGTGGATAAGTTCTGTTGATCTCGAAAATGCAATTATGGACCACCCCGATGTGATTGAAGCCGCCGTTATAGCAGTGGCACACCCAAAATGGGACGAACGTCCGCTGGCGGCGATTGTCGTTAAAGAGGGTGCGTCGCTCAGCAAAGAAGACATTCACGAGTTTATCAGAGATAAATTCCATAAAACGTGGTTACCCGATGCGGTTGAAACAGTCACAGAAATACCTAAAACATCTACCGGTAAGTTCATGAAAAAAGAGTTACGAAAGTTGTATGAAGGATGGGTTTGGGCAACTTAGTCAATTAACTACCTAACAGTTAATTAACATTAAATAGTTGAGAAATAAAATGAAAGATGCAGTCATTATTGAAGCAATACGCACACCGTTCGGTCGTTATAACGGTGCTTATAGAGAAACACCGTCTAATAAACTATTAGCCATTGCGCTTAATGGCTTAATGGACAAAACAGGTTTAGATAAAGGGCGTGTTGATGATGTTATTGCTGGCGCTGTCACACAAATTGGCGAACAAGCAGCCGATGTTGCACGCCAATCATTATTGATGGCTGACTTTCCGATAACAGTACCCGCCGTTACGTTGAATCGGTTTTGTGGATCAGGCCAGCAGGCCGTACATTTTGCCTCGCAAATTATTGATGCCGGCGATGCTGATTATGTCATCGGTTGCGGTGTTGAAAATATGACCCGTGTCGAAATGTTAACGGACATGACCGTTGGCAAACCGTATACGGGTTTTGCGCCTATGGGAAAAGATTTACTGGATAAATACCCGTTAGTTCATCAAGGCGTAAGTGCTGAGTTAGTAGCTGAAAAATGGTCCATTACACGTGAAGAGGTTGATAGCTTTGCCATCGACAGCCACCGGAAAGCGCAGCAAGCTAAAGAGGCCGGTTTAAATAAAGAAATTGTTGCCACACCCGGTATTGATGCAGACGGAAATTCCATCATTTTAACGGGCGATGAAGGCATTCGAGCCGTTATAAACCCAGAGAAATTAGGCACATTAAAAACCATCTTCCGCCCAAAGGGTAACGGTGTTGTTACTGCAGGTAACGCTAGTCAGCTGTCAGATGGTGCAGCAGCGGTATTAATTGCTAATAAAGATATTGCTATTGCTGATGGCTACACACCAAGAGCGCGCTTTAGGGCACGTGTCGTCGTCGGTAGTGACCCCGTTTTACAGTTAGACGGCCCCATTGCAGCAACCCAACTTGCGTTAAAGAAAGCCGGCCTGACCGTTGATGATATCGATTGGTTTGAGATTAATGAAGCATTTGCGACCGTTGCGTTAGCGTGGATGAAGGAAATCAAACCCTCGCCAGAAAAAGTTAACCCATGGGGTGGAGCAGTAGCACATGGCCATCCTTTAGGGGCAACAGGTGCAGGCTTAATGGCAAAAATGGTGGTTGGATTAGAAGCGACCGATGGCCAATTTGCACTACAAACCATGTGTATTGGCTTGGGTATGGCAACAGCAACAATTATTGAACGCATTTAAACGATAGGATAAAAAATGAATTACGACAATAGAACATTTTTAGTCACTGGGGGTAGCTCTGGTTTAGGTGGTGCAACAGCATCCATGTTAGTAGAAAAGGGCGCGAACGTTGTTATTCTCGACATTAACGAAGAAACAGGCAAAGCCAAAGAAACAGAACTAGGCGCTAATAGTCGCTTTGTTAAAACGGATGTGACCAGTGAAGCTGATGTGATGGCTGCTATTGAGGTTGCTAAAAATACCTTTACCGGTGTTCACGGTGTGATTAATGCAGCGGGTATTGCGGTGATGGGCAAAGTCCTAGATAGGGAGGGTAACCCACACTCGCTGGACCTTTTTGCAAAAGGCATCAACATTAACCTTGTCGGTACTTTTAATGTACTTCGCCTAGCGGCCCAAGCAATGACAAAAAATGAACCCACAAAAGATGGTGAGCGAGGTATTATCATTAACACCGCATCAGTCGCCGCGTTTGATGGCCAAATTGGCCAAGCCAGTTATTCAGCATCTAAGTCTGGCGTTGTTGGCATGGCATTACCGATAGCGCGCGAACTGGCTCGCTACGGTATTCGTATTTGTACCATTGCACCGGGTATATTTGAAACTCCGATGCTGGCTGAATTGCCAGAAGAAGTACGCGATTCTTTAGGAAAAATGGTGCCGTTTCCTCCTCGATTAGGTAAACCGTCAGAATTTGCTGCTATGGCAGGGCATATCATCGAAAATGTTGTATTAAATGGCGAAGTTATTCGACTTGATGGTGCTATTCGTATGGCCGCTAAATAAGGAATACTGATGACATTTGAAACATTATTGATTGAATCACCATCAACGGGTGTTGGCTTAATAAGGCTAAACAGACCGCATCAATACAACGCGCTTAATACCAAATTATTACAAGAATTAGCAGTGGCTCTTGAGCAATATGAACAAGATGATGCAGTGTCTGTTGTTATCATTACTGGTTCTGAAAAAGCATTTGCTGCCGGCGCAGATATTTCAGAATTGGTCGGTAAATCAAGCCAAGAAATGCTTAAGTTGATGCAGTCGGCTCCTGGCTGGACAGCGATTTCAACGTTCAGTAAACCAACCATTTGTTCGGTTGCTGGCATGGCATTAGGTGGCGGGTTTGAACTAGCATTGCAATGCGATATTTTGTTGGCCGCTGAGGGTGCTCAGTTTGCCCTACCAGAAATAACTTTGGGCGTTATCCCTGGAGCTGGCGGAACACAACGCGTTGCAAGGCTGGTTGGGAAATCACTGGCTATGGAGATGGTGCTAAATGCTCGTCCAATACTTGCTGAAGAGGCGTTATCTAGAGGTATCGTTAGCCAAGTTATCAAACCTGAACAGTTGGAGGCTAAAGCAATAGAGCTGGCGAATAGGATTGCACAAAGAGCACCTGCCGCTGTTAAAGCGGGGAAAAACTGCGTTAACAAAGCGATATTAAGCACATTAGAAGAAGGGTTGGATTTTGAGCAAAAGTCCTTTTTACCGCTGTTTGATACGGACGACGCGAAACAGATGATGAGTGCCTTTTTAAATAAATCTAAAAAATGACATCACGCTACCAATCAGTTTTACGGCCACAACTATTCAATAACCACACTATTGTTGTTACCGGTGGTGGTAGTGGAATCGGTCGCTGTATCGCACATGAATTAGCTTCGCTTAATGCTAATGTTTTATTGCTGGGCCGGAATAAAGAAAAACTAGAACATGTTCAAGATGAAGTTATTGAAGATGGTGGCCGATGTGACATATTTGTCTGCGATATTCGAGATGAAACGGGAGTGAAGCGGCAAGTTGAAACAATGCTTAAAAAACACACGCGGATTCACGGGGTCGTTAATAATGCCGGCGGTCAATTTCCATCACCATTAGAGTCCATCAGTAAAAAGGGCTGGGATGCTGTTATTGGTACAAATCTCACCGGTGGCTTTTTGATGGCACGAGAGATTTTTAAACAATCAATGGCTGAACATGGTGGTTCTGTTGTCAATATTGTTGCGGATATGTGGGGCGGCATGCCAGGTATGGGGCACTCCGGTGCAGCCAGAGCGGGAATGGTGAATTTTACTCAAACTGCTGCATACGAATGGGGGCATGCTGGTGTTCGTGTTAATGCTGTTGCACCTGGGTGGATAGCCTCTAGCGGCATGGATACATACCCAGATGAATTTAAAAAAGTACTGTTAACTTTACCTTCAGCAGTTCCTCTCGGGCGGTTAGGGAATGAGGCTGAAATCAGTTCAGCCGTTTGTTTTTTATTGAGCGATGCAGCTAATTTTATTAGTGGCACAACCATTCGTATTGATGGCGCAGCATCTCAAGGCAACACGGCTATTTATCCATTAGCTAAAGCCAAAAACTCAGTCCCTTTTGATGGTTTTCATCGTGAAGTTCCTTCTAAACTATTTCAAAATAAGAAGGGCTAAGCGCAGTGCTTAAACCTTTAGAAAACATACGCGTTGTCACGCTAGCAGTTAATGTGCCGGGGCCATTGGCTGCTAAACGCTGGCTAGATTTAGGTGCGACGGTAATAAAAGTTGAGCCACCAGAAGGTGATCCACTTGAACTGTATTGCCCTGATTGGTATCAAGACATAAATGCTGGTCAGCAAACGGTTCGGCTGAATCTGAAAACAGAAGAGGGTAACGATGAGCTGACGAAACTTCTTTTATCCGCTGATTTGCTGCTTACTGCTCAACGCCCTAATGCGCTTAAAAGATTAGGCCTCGACTGGCGTGTGTTGCAGGTTAAATACCCACAATTAAACCATCTGGCTATTGTTGGGTTTCCATCACCTAACGAAAACGAAGCAGGGCATGACTTAACCTATCAAGCGTCTTTTGGTTTACTTAACCCACCGAATATGCCAAAAACATTGATGGCTGATATGGCTGGCGCTGAACGTGCGGCACTTGAAGGTTTAGCCTTGTTAATGGGCCGTAAAGCAGGTCGGCAGAAAATGGTAACACTGTACGATGCAGCAGAATATATGGCGCAGCCCGTGAAGTATGGTTTAACCACTGATAATGCCTTGCTAGGTGGCGGGCAAGCCGAATACGCGCTGTATGAAGCTAATGACGGATGGCTTGCTATCGCTGCTTTAGAGCCACATTTTAGCGCTAGATTGAAGGCAGAGCTCGGGCTGGAGGAGCTGAATCACGAAGCCCTTTCAAACAAGTTCAAGCAAGGCTCTACCACTGACTGGGTTGACTGGGCTAAACAGTACGATATTCCTTTAGTAGCTGTTAAACCCAAGTTGTAAATTCGTCAACGCTATCGCGGCGCGTGCGGTATTGGTTAACCGGTTTACTGTCATCTGGGTAACCCATAGATAAACCACACATTAAATCAAACTGCTGCGGCACATCTAGCAACTTCCGAACAATATCGGGGTAGTCGCTAGTGGAGGCTTGCGGGCAGGTTCCTAGGCCATGTTCACGGGCTGCAAGCATGACATTTTGATAAAACATGCCCATATCAAACCAGGAGCCTTTACCCATGACTTTATCGATAAAAAAGAACATCGTTACCGGCGCACCAAAGAAACGATAATTATTCAAAGAAGCTTCCATCCGTTTTTCTTTATCATCACGACCAATATCTAACGCTTTATACAAATCCATGCCGCATTGAAAACGCCTTGCTTTAAAAGGTTCTACCCATGTTTCTGGGTAATATTGATAATCAGGATTTGGCTTAATACTGTTTTTATTTGCGTCTATAAATGCTTCCGTTAAAGCCTCTTTTACCTCGCCTTGAACAACCACAACTTTCCAAGGCTGAGTGTTTGTGCCAGAAGGGCTCCAGCGAGCCGTATCAATAATATCGGTAAGGGTTTCTTTGGTAATGGGCGTGTCTAAATAGGCGCGTACAGAAATACGTCCTTCAATGGCTTCTTTGATATTCATATTACCTGTTAAAGTGTTAAGTTAAAAATGTGTTTATTTAGGTATATTAATCATTGTACGATACAATATTCTAATAACGGTTAGATTTTATAACATAATAATTCAAGGTACTTTAATGAAGATTTTAGTGGGTGTTAAGCGCGTTG
>DUCA01000047.1:462-6472 GCA_012960055.1 Cycloclasticus sp. | reverse complement strand
GTCAAAATGCGACATCTCATCAACAGCCGTACGCATTCGCTGCTCGATAATCTCATCACTGTCTTGCCCACGACCCCTTAAGCGATCTTCAAGAACTGCCTTAGACGGCGGCAAAATAAATACCGAACAACTGCTTCCCTTCACCTTGCGCACCTGTTCAGCACCCTGCCAATCAATTTCCAAAATAACATCAATGCCTTGCGCTAACTTTTCTTCGACTAGCGCACACGATGTGCCATATGAATTACCAAACACCGTCGCGTGCTCCAAAAAACCGTCTTGCTCAACAATCGCCTGAAATTCAAGCATTTCAGTGAAGTGATAATCGACATCCGCCGTTTCTCCCGAACGTTGCGTTCTCGTCGTATGGGACACCGATACCTCAATGCCGTTAAGCACCTCTAATAACGCTTTTACCAAACTCGTTTTCCCCGCCCCTGATGGCGCTGAAACGATAAATAATTGCCCTGTTGCTGTCACCGTTCTACCTTTCATTTATTCTATATTTTGAATTTGCTCACGCATTTGTTCAATCAACACTTTTAATTCCACCGATACATTGGTTGTTTGTATGTCCGCAGACTTTGAACCCAATGTATTAGCTTCTCTGTTTAATTCTTGCATTAAGAAGTCCAAACGACGACCCACCGGCTCTGATTGCCCAAGAATACGCCTGACTTCGTTGACATGCGCATCGAGCCTATCCAGCTCTTCTTCCACATCCATCTTCTGTAAGAAATAAACCAATTCCTGCTCAAGCCTTGCTTGCTCGGGTTCTTCCAACAGATCATTGATTTTTTTCTGCAGTTTTTCACGTAATTGCGCTTGTACTTCAGGCAAACGACTTTTAGCAATCAGCATTTGTTCTTGAATTAGGCTACAACGTGAGTCCACCATGTTAGTGATTTCCGCACCTTCACGTTCACGTGATTCGACCAATTGTGCTAACGCTTCGTGTAATAAGGTAACCGCTGCTGCATGCACAGGCTCCATATCTTCACCGACCTCAGACTGAATACCAGGCCAACGTAATATATCCAACGGTGAAATGGCTTGAAACTGATTCATCTTACTTTCGATTTTAGTCGCCGCATTTAAAAGCTGATTTAAACGCCCTTCATTAATCTCAATACTTTCTTCGCCTTGTTTATCCTTACGGTAAAACAGATTGCAGTCAATTTTGCCACGCTTCAAATGTTTGCCAACGGCTTCTCGCACCAAGGGCTCGATAGATCTAAATATTTCGGGCAAACGTGGCGAAACATCTAAATAACGATGATTCACTGACCTAATTTCCCAAATCAACGTATAACTTTCGACATCTGCCTCGCAACTTGCGAAAGCCGTCATGCTTCTTATCATTCTCTAACCTATACTAAAATTATAAACGACAAATACTAGGCTGTTTTAAAGAGGATTCATACCCTGTGTTAACAAAAAACTCACCTCTCCCCCTCAAAGAAACAACTCAGTTTTGCCGTCTGGGACGACCTTTTAAACACCATCAGCTATCTGCAAGCATACTTTTTAATCGGCCAATCGTTCTTTCTTACCTTATAATGCACAGCAACCCAGATACGGTGCAAGCGTTTAAACAAACTACATTCTTAACGCCTACGAAGCCCGTGACCCTTTAATTCATTACAATTTATTTAGGAAGCAACATGAGACCAAGCGGACGCCAAACAGATGAACTGCGCGAGATTAACATCACAACAAATTTCACCATGCACGCCGAAGGCTCTGTATTAATTGCTTGCGGTAACACGCAAGTTCTTTGTACTGCATCGGTTGAAAGCCGTGTACCGCGCTTTTTAAAAGATAAAAAGCAAGGCTGGGTAACAGCAGAATACGGCATGTTGCCACGTTCAACGCATACTCGCATGGGACGTGAAGCTGCACGTGGTAAGCAAAGCGGTCGTACTCAAGAAATTCAACGTTTAATTGGTCGCTCTTTGCGCGCCGCTGTTGATTTGAATGCGATAGACGGTTACACCATCACCATCGATTGCGACGTATTACAAGCCGATGGCGGCACCCGTACCGCAGCCATCACCGGTAGTTTTATTGCACTGTCTATTGCTGTCGATAAGCTATTGGTTGACAAAAAAATCAAACGCAACCCCATTCACGGTCAGATCGCCGCTGTTTCTGTGGGTATCTACAATGGCGTACCGGTACTTGATTTAGATTACCCAGAAGACTCCGAAGCCGAAACCGATATGAACGTCATCATGAATGAATCCGGCGCATTTATTGAAGTACAAGGCACCGCTGAAGGCCATGCCTTTCGCCGTGAAGAACTTGATGAGATGCTTAACCTAGCTGCATCAGGCATTGCCGAACTGATGCAGCATCAACGAGATGCATTAGCCTAATGACTCAACAGGTCGTCCTAGCCAGTGGCAATAAAGGAAAAATAGCAGAGATTCAATCGATTCTTCAGCAACACGACATTGAGATTACCTCTCAATCGCACTTTAAAGTGCCGGAAGTCGCTGAAACGGGCACAACGTTTATTGAAAATGCCATTATCAAGGCTAGACACGCATCGACAATATCAGGTCTCCCTGCCATTGCCGATGATTCAGGCTTGGAGGTCGACGCACTGAATGGCGAGCCGGGCGTTTATTCTGCTCGATACGCGGGCTCACCCTCGAACGACCAACATAATACCGACAAGCTATTAGCCGCATTGGCCAACACCCCAAACGGACAACGTAGCGCTCGCTTCCATTGCGTGATGGTGTTTATGACTCACGCTAATGACCCCTCTCCACTCATAGTGCACGGCGCATGGGAAGGTCGCATTGCGCTTGAGAAAATTGGCGATAACGGCTTTGGTTACGACCCCGTTTTTTATGTGCCCGAACAAGGCTGTACATCCGCGCAACTCGAGTCTGAAGTTAAAAACACCTTAAGCCACCGCGCCCAAGCACTAAAAAAGCTAATGCCTCAAATCGCCGAGGTCTTTGCAATCAAAGCATGAGCCACGAAGACTACAGCCTCTATATCCATATCCCGTGGTGCGTTAAAAAGTGTCCGTATTGTGATTTTAACTCGCACGAGAAGCGCGACGATTACGATGAAGATGCCTATGTTAATGCGCTGATTAAAGACTTAAACACCGAATCGCCTAAGGTTAAGCATAGAACCCTTAAAAGTATTTTTATTGGCGGCGGCACACCCAGCTTGTTCTCGGCTAATAGTGTCGACCGTATCTTGTGCGCCGTTAATCAACAACTTAACATAGCCAGCGATATTGAAATTACACTAGAAGCCAACCCGGGTACGGCCGAGGCCGATAAATTTTCAGCCTTTCGCCAAATCGGTATTAATCGTCTGTCTATTGGCGTACAAAGCTTTAACGATCAACACTTAACAAAGCTGGGGCGTATTCATGATAGCCAGCAAGCCCACCGCGCAATTAAGATGGCGCAAGATGCGGGCTTTCAACGCATCAACTTAGATTTAATGTTCGGTCTACCTGAGCAAACTATCGAACAAGCCGTGGGCGATGTGAACACGGCGCTTAGTTACCAAACAGGGCATCTATCACACTATCAATTGACGCTTGAAAAAAACACCTTATTTCATAAATACCCGCCTGTTTTACCGCACGATGAATTAATCTGGGACATGCAGACCGCTTGCCAACAGCAAATCTCTAGGCAGCTTGAACAATACGAGGTATCCGCTTACGCAGCCCAGCAGCAGCAATCACAACACAATATTAACTATTGGCAGTTTGGTGATTACATTGGCATTGGCGCGGGTGCTCACGGCAAACTAACCAATAACAGCGGTCAAATCACGCGTTCTTGGAAGCTTAAACAACCCCGTGATTTTATGAAACACGCAGGCACAGGCACCGCTATTGGTGGTGAAAACACCGTTATTGCTAACGAGTTGCCCTTCGAATACATGATGAATACCTTGCGTTTAAAATCGGGCTTTAGCCTCGAACAGTTCAGTAACAGAACAGGCCTAAACGCCTCGATTATCCAACCCACTCTCACCCGCTTATTAAACAAAGAACTATTACAGCTTAATCAATCAAGCTATACCTGCACTGAGCAAGGCTGGAATTTCTTAAACAATACCTTAGAGTATTTTCTACCTACGGAATGAATCACCTTCTTATCGAACAGTCCTACCCGTGTCCGTATTGTGGCGAACAAATTGATATCTTTGTGGATGCGTCTCAAGGTAGCCAGCAAATTATCGAAGATTGTAGCGTCTGCTGTCGACCAATTGAATTAAAGATCACCGTAGATGAGATAAACCAAACCATTAGGCTGATCGCCCAAACTGATACCGACTGAGCTGACATTAACTGCATTTCTTTATCTCCATTAGCAACAGCTGCCTGCTTTGGGTGTAAAATACCGTATTTCAAATACACCTTATCGCCATGAAAGACTACCAACAGCAATTTATTGAATTCGCCCTTGAATGTGACGTATTAAAATTTGGCGAGTTCACGCTTAAATCAGGTCGAATTAGCCCGTATTTCTTCAATACCGGTCTTTTTAATACCGGTGAGCGCCTACGGAAATTAGGTCAATTTTATGCCCACGCGTTGAACGACTCTGGCATTGAATACGACATGTTATACGGCCCTGCCTACAAAGGCATTCCATTGGTCTGCGCTGTCGGCATTGGCTTGTCAGAATTATCCAACGTCGATATACCCTATGTATTTAACCGCAAAGAAGTAAAAGACCACGGTGAAGGTGGGCTGTTAGTGGGCGCAGAGCTTCACGGAAAAGCATTGATTATTGATGATGTTATTAGCGCTGGAACATCGGTACGTGAGTCGGTTGATATTATTCGCCAAGCAAACGCCGAACCCGCTGGCGTGTTAATCTCATTAAACCGTCAAGAAAAAGGCTTGGGCGAAACATCGGCTATTGATGATATGGAAAAAAGCTTTGGATTTAAAGTCGCGTCTATTATCTGCTTAGCGGACATTATTGCTTACTTAGAAAAATCAGGTAATACAAAGTCACTAGAAGCGATTGTTCAGTATCGCCAACAATACGGTACTAACTAGCCCCCACCACGGTGGAACTTTAGTAAGAAAGTCTTCATAAACTGTGCTTGCACGTCATCATCCATATTAAACAAATCGAAGCGTACATCAAGCTTAGGTAAACGCACCGATGCTATCCGCCTAACACCTTCTTCGCCTAAAGTGATGGTCGCTTGTTGATCAGACAGTATGAACGTAATTAGGTTCTCATCACGCTCATAAATCAGCTTCCCTTGGCTATCTAACAAAGCAATAAACTCTTTTCGGGAAAAGCCCATTTCCAGTGAAAATGATTTTTCTTTATACAGCCTCATTAACCACCCGCAACTGGCGGCCAAAAACCAAGCGTATCCCCTTCTGAAAGAACCGTTGCATCACGTGTGTCAGCATCCAAATATACCCCATTTAACAAGACGATATGGATCACATTGCGGGGCAGCTTCAAGTCATCAATTAAATAACCAACCGTTGCATTTTTCGTGATGTCATAATCAAAACCATGATGTTTTGTGCTATTGATCGGCAGGTATTCCATCAAACTTGCAAACAATTTCACCGTCACTTTTTTACTCATTATTTCATCAACACTCATTTGTTAATCTTTATATTAATCCAAGAAAAAAGGCGAACCAAGTGATTCGCCTTTTAATCTTTTTCATCGAAACAGCGTTACTATTAAAGCCCTAATCTCGCTTTTGTTTCAGCCGTTACACCGCCTTCTGGTGACCAACCACGTTCCGCATAGTACTCAGGTAACATCGTGTCTAAACCACTCACTTTACCTTCAGCAGGACCCGTATTAGCAGGTAATGACATCATTCTTGGTGGCAACTTATCTGCAGAAGCACCTACGCCTGCTGCCTCGTTATACAACCGCTCTAAGTTCCAAATACGTTCGCCAATTTCGCCTAAACGTTCAGGCGTCCAATCACCTTCTATTGCAGCATCCAACTGTGGAGCTACGTCTTCAAGCGA
>DUCA01000047.1:0-314 GCA_012960055.1 Cycloclasticus sp. | reverse complement strand
CCACGTAAGTGACAAGCGCCACGGTTAGACGTTGCATAACCTAAGCCCATGCCTTGAATGCTACGTGGGTCATACGCTGGGAACTCTTGACCACGAACAGTCATGGATAGCTCAGGGTGACCGTGTTTTTCACAGAAACGAGCTGAACCTTGCCCAAGCTCTAGGCCAAAGCCTTCGCCTTTACCTACTAGTTCTGTACATTTTATCATCGCTTCAGCATTACCGAAGTTAAGCTCGATACCGCCTGTGTCTTCTGTGGTAATAATGCCTTCTTCAAACATTTCCATGGCCGCAGCGATGGTTGAGCCCAATGA
>DUCA01000046.1 GCA_012960055.1 Cycloclasticus sp. | reverse complement strand
AGGCGCCGAAGTGGTCCGTATGCTATACACCCTTCTAGGCAACGATGGCTTTAGAAAAGGCTGCGATTTGTACTTTGAACGTCACGATGGCCAAGCCGCCACCACCGACGACTTTGTTAAAGCACTCGAAGATGCCAATCATGCCGATTTCAGTCATTTCAAAAACTGGTACAGCCAGGCGGGCACTCCGATTGTAGAGGTCTGCACTGAATACAACGAAGACGAAAAAACATACACGCTAACATTTAAGCAGCACTGCCCAGCCACGCCTAATCAAACGACTAAAGATAATTTTCATATCCCTATCAGCCTTGGGCTGGTTGATGAGAACGGGCAAGAAATTAGCCTGCAAAATAATCAAAAAACGGTTGTACTTGAGTTAACGGACAGCGAACAACGTTTCACGTTCAATAACATTAACGCCGAACCCACGCCGTCCATTCTGCGTGGCTTTTCGGCGCCGGTGAAACTAAAACATGCCTTATCCATAAAACAACAGATTCACTTATTCCAGCACGACAGTGATTCGTTTAACCGCTGGGAAGCGGGGCAAAACACCTTAAGCCGATTAATTTTCGACACCGTTGAGGCGATACAAAACAGGCAGACACTGCCTTCTGTGCCGAAGACACTCATCGAGGCTTTCCGTTGCATTTTGAAACAACCGCTCAACGACCTTGCATACCAAGCATTGCTATTGAGTTTGCCATCAAAAGCCTATTTAGCTGAGCAAATGGACGTCGTTGATATAGACGCTTTATATCAAGCGCATCATGCCGTCAAAAACGCACTGTCCACATCGCTTAACGCGTTATGGCTTAGCAACTACACAAGCTATCACCAAGCAGATGCCGGTATCAGTGCGCAGGATATCGCCCAGCGTAGCTTCAAAAACCTATGTTTGGATTATTTAATGGCGCAGCAAGACGCCTCAACCACCGCCTTATGTACCGCGCAATTTGATGCTGCACAAAACATGACCGATCAAATAGCCGCGTTAAGCCAATTAAGTCATTTGGAGTCGCAACAAAATACACGCTATTTCGATGCCTTCTATCAACAGTGGCAGACGGAAGACTTGGTAATTGATAAATGGTTTGCGCTACAAGCTTGTTCAGAAAAACCAAGCGCATTAGACGATGTAAAACGCTTACTGGAACACCCCGATTTCGACATAAAAACACCTAACCGTGTTCGCAGTGTTATCAGCACCTTTGCCATGGCCAACCCGCTTCACTTTAATGCGGCCGACGGCTCTGGCTACGAATTTATTGCTGATAACATCATGACTCTGGATGCGATTAATCCACAAGTTGCCGCTCGATTGGCCAACTCGCTAAGCCGTTGGAAAAAGTTTAACGCAAACCGCCAGCAACTGATCCGTTCACAACTTCAGCGTATCCAGTCGCATACGCCGTTATCCAAAGACGTGCTGGAAATCGTCAGCCGTAGCCTAGACGCTTAATGGCTAACATTTCTCTTCAATACTATAAAACACCGATTGGAGAGTTAGTATTAGGCTCATTTGAGGGCAAGCTTTGCCTGTGTGATTGGCGATACAGACGAATGAGAACGGGCATCGACAAGCGAGTTCAATTGGGGCTCAAAGCAACGTATGTTGAGCAACCCTGTGATGTATTAGATGAAACTGCCCTACAATTAGCAGACTACTTTGACAAAAAACGGCAACAATTTGAGCTTCCACTTTTGATGGTCGGCACAAGCTTTCAGCAACGCGTATGGCAAGCATTACTCCAAATACCCTACGGCAACACCATCGCCTACAGTGACTTGGCAAAACAGCTTGGCAATACAAAAGCCGTGCGTGCAGTTGCCAATGCAAACAGGGCAAACGCCATGAGCCTTGTTATCCCTTGCCATAGAGTAGTCGGTAGCAGTGGCGAACTGACCGGCTACGCTGGCGGCCTACCGGCCAAGAAACGTTTATTAGCATTGGAACAAGATTTAATCGATAAACATTGTTAAAATAATGCCTTTCTCTGTTTATTTAAAAACCACATGACCAATAACGACATCTTACGCCGCATCCGCTACACCTTTGATTTTAGCGATTCAACCATGATCAAGATTTTTAAATTGGTTGACGTCGATGTGACACGCGAGCAAATCAGCAATTGGCTGAAGAAAGACGACGATGAAGCATACGCCAGTTGCAGCGATGTTAACTTTGCCACTTTTTTAAACGGTCTGATCATTAAAAATCGCGGCAAGCAAGAGGGGCCTCTGCCCGTTGCTGAGACAAAGCTCACCAACAACATCGTTCTTCGTAAGTTGAAAATAGCCCTGGATCTTAAAAACGACGATGTCTTAACCCTCTTGGCATCAGCCGGTTTATCGCTAGGAAAACATGAGCTAAGCGCCTTTTTTAGACGCGCCGATCATAAGCATTACCGCCCATGCAAGGACCAGGTCTTGCGTAATTTCCTACAAGGCATTCAATCCCAAAACAGATCATCGACAACGGATTAATCTTTAATATTCGTTAGAGACGTTGCGACCTCAGTCGTTATGCTGAGGTCGCCCTTAAACGTTCGGCAAAGGCATACAGCATCGCCGCCGTTGCGCCCCATATTTGGTAGCCGTTATACATCAGCTCCCAATAAAACCTGCTTTCACCTTTCCAGAAAATTTCTTTTCGTTCATATAACGATGTATTAAGCACCGTAGATAGAGGTACTTCAAACACTTCCGCTACTTCAAACTCATCAATTTTCAATTTAAAGCTTGGGTCAACAAACCCGACAACAGGCACCACATTAAAATCCGTCACCGTTAAGTACGGCTCGATAACACCCACTAATTCAATTAAGTCCTTATCAACGCCAACCTCTTCGTTCGTCTCTCTTAATGCAGTATCCAGTGGCGATACATCAACAGTATCAGCCCGCCCACCCGGGAAACTCACTTGACCAGGGTGATTGTGAAGGTGATCGGTACGTTTAGTGAGCAGCACATGCCACTCATCTCTTTTCACTAACAGAATCAAAACGGCTGCATTACTCAAACCATCGTCACGTTCTTTGTGCGCCCAATCACAGACGCTCGCCAATGGTTCTAGGCTTTGAATAATAGTTTGACGTTTCATAGCCGTCCCGCAACCAATTGTTGCATGCATTAACGCAACAAAGGCTCGGTGATGTCGGCTGTTCGGAATTTAAACGAAGCTGTTTTTCTATCTTGAAAAAAATACTCCAATGACATCCGCATAGTTTCAAACGCCAACTCATCCCATGGGATTTCATCTTCTTTAAATAATCGAGTCTCTAAACTTTCTACGCCGCTTGAAAATTCTGGTTTCAAGAGCGTTGAACGGTATATCATATACACTTGATTGATGTGCGGCAGATTAAAAACGCAGTACAACCCATTCGTCCGAACGATAGCTTGCGCTTCTTCTAAGGTTTCTCGAATAGCCGCTTGCTCCGTCGTTTCACCCAACTCCATAAAACCTGCGGGTAACGTCCAAAACCCTTTTCGCGGATTAATCGCTCGCTTACATAGCAACACGTTATCTTCCCAAACGGGAATGCAACCAGCAATGATGCGCGGATTTTGGTAGTGAATAATGTCACATGAAGTACACACATGCCTGACACGGTTGTCGCCTTCAGGAATCAGCTCCTCGATTGCATTCCCACACTGAGGACAAAATTTCATTGTCGCGCTTAAGCCTTCATTTGCATAACTAGCTCATCTTCTAATTCAAAACGCGCTGCCAACCGCTCACCCACTGATGACAAATCATCCGATAAGTCGTTAAGAATCATAGCCGGCGTTATTTTTTGATACCTTTCACTAAAGTGCAACACAGCGTCTGCACTGGCAGATATTTCCGGATAAATCCTTTCCGCAACGTCGACAATCTCTTTACGTTGTTCATGACCGTCTAAAATACGTTGATATAAGCCAAATTGGCCCAACGAAACATAATCAATAGACAACTGACAGAACATCTGCACCAGGTCTTCTATCGACTGATTCGCCTGAAAAGGCTCCTTAGCAGTAAAACTACAATACAAGCGCCATAGTTCTTTACGCTTCTCTAGCAACTGATCGATGACGTAATACGTTAACTCGCGTTTTTTTAAATTCTTTGGTCTGTCCACTCCAATTTTATCCCTTTTTTATGAGCGTTTATCTACTCTAGTTCATCGCGCGCATTTCGACAATATGTAAGCGAAGTTAGTCCGTATTGATAAGGCTAACACAATCCCCTAACTGAATAACCCCACCGGCTTCCGAACCAGGTATACGAGTATTAACGCTCAACCTATACCAATGTTCAAAACACTCAACATCTGTCCACTCTGGGCGCGTGTGTTCGCGTTTATTAATAAATATTTCATAGAAATTATCATAAGGCAAGCCAGATTTTGGATGCTTTATCGGCACTGAACACCGCGCACAAGGGTTTGATGCCTGAATCGCCACCTGACCTATTCGAATCGTTTTGGGGTTTCTATTACGTTGAAATATCTGATCCTCCCAAAAGGCAGGTACAGACGATACTTCCAAGTTAATTCTAAATCTGGCTCGAACATCATCTACGGAAAGACCACGATACCAAGCCGCTACTGCTTCCAAAGAGGCTTGTGACACGATGGTGGGGCCAGACGCATTCATATCATCTGGAAAGCCTTGATATTTATCTTCCTTTAAAACAATCGCTTGATGCAACTTATCTGAAAAATAATCAGACAGGCTATTGGCATCTTCTAAAGAAAACTCTTCGTTATCGCAAAAGCGTACTGTCAACGCCTGCAAATCAAAAGATGGCCTAAGCAAGAATATTTGCTTGTTATTTTTGCCATTAATCAAACTACCTCGCTTATCGACTAGGGCCCAACGCCTATCATGGGTTAACGTGCCACTTTGTGTTATCTCAACGCTATCAAGCGCGACGCCTGGCAAAGCCTTTATTGGGTAAACAAAGACTTTGCTGAGCGTGATCACTAAGCGCTTTTAGCCAATAGCTTTTCTTTCAAAATGCGTTCAATGTCTTCTTTTGAGAAGCCAACCGAACGAGCAACAAGGTCAGCGTGACTGACAATCGACACACCATTAACAAATCGGTGCGTGGGTCGCTCCCCATCAAATTCAACTTGCCTGAACACCGCCAAATCACCATCAAGGTAATGTTCTGCAAGCTCGTGGTTATGCGTCACAAGAATGGTCAACGAACCTAGTTTTTTAAATGCCTCTAAAATCATTAACGAGGTTTCAAGCTTTTCTTTGTGCGTGGTACCCTCAGCTAACTCATCTAAGATAACCAAACTATTCGGCGTTGCCGCAATGAAAATATCTCGCGTACGTTTAAGCTCCGTGCCAAAACGACCGACATCATGATCCAATGAATTGATTTCTGGTGTTTGATAAAACACCCGATCGGCTACCGTTAACCTCGCTGCTTCTGCCGGCACGTAACAACCGACTTGTGACAATAGCTGTATCTGCGCCAAAGTTTTACAAAATGCTGTTTTACCGCCACTGTTTGGCCCGGTAAAAAACGCCAAGTTATGCTGACTGGTATCAAAGTCATTGGCGACATACTGCTTGTCTGCAAAGCCCAGCACCGGGTTAACGGCCGATTCAATTTCAATGTATTGGCGATCAGCAACAACCATATTGGGCAATATCGTTTTATACACACATTTTTCCGCATACAGGTGGTACGACATCAGCTCATCTAACTGACCAATCACCTGAACTGCCCGTTCAACCTCTGATGATCGCGCAAAAAGACGTCGCAACGGAATGATGAATGAATGTTTATCAAAGTCACCCACTAACGGCACGTAAAACACCAAAATAATAAATGGAATCAACGAAAACACAGTAAATTGTGCCATCGAAATATTCAAGATATACGGCATCAAAACGCTGATTAAAAATACCAGTGGGAACATCATCGGTTTAAAGAAGGACGTCCTCAATTTAATTGCCGGCGTCCGCCAACTACGCTCGTCTTTCAGCAAGAATTTCCCTAACAGCATGTACACCGGTCCCGCCATCAGCTTGTATGGCCGCGTTTCCACAAACTGTTTAAGTTCATCAAGCAAGCCTTGGATGTAAGCACTTTTCGGTTGTTTAATCTCTTTTGCTTCTTCTACAACTTTCGGTAAAAAAGTAGAAGCCTGATCGTATAAGCGGTAGCCGTATCCAGCTTGTTCTAAGCGGTCTTCATCTGGTGAATAGATGAACCCGACAAAATTAGACACCAACAAGCGATAAAAAGAGCCCTCGTTCTCCGCCGCCTTTTTCAACAACTGGTCTACGCTTGCTCTAAGCTCATCATCTTCAGCTAATTCCTTTAGCGCCTGTTGCTTCGCCTCAATCTCAACTGGCGTTAACACGTGCTGCGAAAAGGCTTTATGAAGGGTGTCTTTCCCCACCAAGGTTTGCGCATGGTCGACCGTATCCAGCAGCTTATCAACTTCAATAACCGCGTATGAATTATGGTCGATTAAACCATCG
>DUCA01000045.1 GCA_012960055.1 Cycloclasticus sp. | reverse complement strand
GTGCCTGTACCGATTGGATCAGGCGCAAATTCAAACCGCTGGTTTTGATAAAGAATTGGCTGCGGACCTTAGGGAGATTGAACGTTGGTCTAATCAGACCACGGATGGCGATATAGCCGAAGTCACCAGTGTGTCGGAAGACTCTTTTGTTTGGCAGCAAGTAACTTCAACAGCTGATAATTGTTTGGGGCAAGATTGCCCAATGGTCTCCGAGTGCTATCCCTTATTGGCTCGTAAGAAGGCACAAGGAGTGGATGTGTTGATTGTTAATCACCATTTGTTGTGTGCGGATTGGTCGTTAAAAGACGATGGCTTTGGTCAATTATTACCGGATGCTGAACTCATCATCATCGACGAAGCACACCAGCTGATTGATACCGCATCGCGGTTTTTAGGGGTATCCGTCAGTGCGCGACAAATTTTAACCCTATTAGCCGATGTCAGCTCAGAGCAACTCAAAATCGCTTCGGATATGCCGAGGTTAATCGATTTAACCCAGGTGATCAGTGATGATATACGTGAAATGCGCAAATTATTGCCTGAACAATCGGTTAAGGGCTCGTGGGATGAACTGGAACAATTAAAAGATTTTTTACACGCCTTAAATTGTTTAATCGACCGAATAGAGCAGCTTTTTAACGTCTTAGCCGACGTCGCTGTACGTTCTAAGGGATTGGAGTCTTGTTGGAAGCGTTGCGAAGAGCTTCTACTGTGTTTAAGACTGTTTTCAAAACAAGACTACCCGGGGTGGATCCAATGGTTTGAAACCTTTAACCGTACCTTTACTTTCTATCGAACACCGCTGGATATTTCAAAAGTATTTGCCAGCTTCGCGTTTTCCAGTAAAGCCAGCTGGGTATTTACATCCGCGACCTTATCGGTGGGTGGCAAGTTTGACTTTTTTACCCAACGACTGGGTTTGCAAGAAGCAGAAACAGGCATGTGGGAAAGTCCGTTTGATTTTGTCCATCAGGCATTGATGTACGTACCTAAGGGGTTGCCTGAACCCAGGGATTATAGTTATACCGCGACTATGATTGAGAAAATCGTACCGGTGTTGGAAGCCAGCGAAGGGCGTGCCTTTATTTTGTTCACCAGCCATAAAGCTTTGCAAGAAGCAGCAAATATTTTATTGGCGGAAACGAATTTTAGATTATTGGTGCAAGGGGACTTACCGAAACAACAAATGTTAGAAAGCTTTAGGCGGACTGAGCATGCTGTATTGCTAGGAACGGCAAGCTTTTGGGAAGGTGTTGATGTACGAGGTGAAGCCTTGTCGTGCGTTATTATTGATAAGCTACCATTTGCATCGCCAGGTGACCCGGTCACCAAAGCGCGCCTTGAATACATGACGGCGAACGGGCAATCGCCTTTTGCTGATTTCCAACTTCCTTCTGCAGCACTGACATTGAAGCAGGGTGTCGGGAGGCTGATTCGTGATGTGGAAGATAAGGGGGTGCTGGTTTTATGCGACCCTCGTTTATCCAGCAAAGGCTACGGCAAGGTGTTTATTCAATCGTTACCGGCGATGCCTATTACGCAAGAATTATCCGATGTGAATAGGTTCTTTCAGCGTCTCAACCATAAAAAAGCTAGGATCAAAAAATCAACATGAAAATATTAGCGATTGAAACGGCAACAGAAGCCTGTTCGGCGGCGTTGCTTATTGATAACGAGATTATAGACCGCTTCCAAGTCGCTCCGCGTGAGCACGGTAATTTGATACTCTCCATGGTGGATGAACTGTTGCTTGAAGCCGGACTGAGCTTGCAACAGCTAGATGCATTGGCATTTGGGCGCGGACCGGGTTCATTTACCGGCGTTAGAATGGCGACCGGTGTTATTCAGGGCTTGGCGTTTGCGAGCGACCTTCCTGTGGCGCCAGTGTCTACGCTCGCTGCCTTGGCGCAACAAGTAGCGAATGGGCCTGACGACCAAACTGTTTACGCCGCGCTCGATGCGAGAATGGGGGAAGTGTATTGGTGTGAGTATTTGATCCAAAAGGGCGTACTTAACGCGGTGTCTGACGAAGTGGTTATCGCGCCGACCGAGATCTACGTTAAACAAGGAAAAAAAGCGCTTGGTATTGGGCACGGATGGGGCGCTTACGAGGAACAACTACGTAATCAAGTGCAGGCAGAACAGCTGATTCTTCAGGTTGGCTGTTTGCCAAGAGCAAAAGAAGTAGCCCAGTTGGCCGTACGGATGGTGGAAAATGAGCAAACGGTCGGTGCAGAAAATGCATTGCCGGTGTATTTACGCGATAATGTAGCAAAGAAAAAAGCACAACAAAAAACATGACTCAATATTTTAATATTCACCCTGGCAACCCGCAGCAGCGTTTAATAAATCAGGCCGTGGATATTGTCCGTCGTGGCGGCGTTATTGCCTATCCAACGGATTCCTCTTACGCCTTAGCCTGTCATTTAGGTGATAAACAGGCGGTAGATCGTATTCGGCAAATTCGCCACATTGACGATAAGCATAACTTTACTCTAGTGTGCCGTGATTTGACCGAGATTGCCTCTTACGCACAGGTAAATAACGACACCTATCGTTTATTGAAATTGCTAACGCCGGGTGCATTTACTTTTGTGTTGAAAGCCACCAAAGAAGTGCCCCGCCGCTTGCAACACCCTAAGAGGAAAACGATCGGTATTCGCGTGCCGGATAATTTGGTGGCACAAAGGATTCTTGAAGAACTGGGTGAGCCGATGCTCACCAGCACGTTGATTCTACCGGGTGAGAAAGAAGCAATAGCTGATGCGTATGACATCAATGACCAATTGGCGAATGTGTTGGATTTGGTGATTGATAGTGGTGTCATTCCTTACCAACCGACGACGGTCGTGGTTTGGGATAATGATTTCCCTGAAATTGTTCGCCAAGGCAAAGGTGAGGCCGATTTTATCGCGCAAAAGGACGACAGTTAATGCCGATGGATGAGCTGACCTTGGTGGGTCGCATCGCGGTATGGGTGTTACCGGTTATTTTTGCGATAACGGTTCACGAAGTAGCGCACGGTTGGATGGCCAGTAAATTGGGCGACAACACAGCCAAAAACCTAGGACGATTAACCTTAAACCCGATTAGCCATATGGATTTAATCGGTACGGTTATTGTGCCGGCTGTTTTATTGTTTTTAGGCGGTTTTATGTTTGGCTGGGCAAAGCCGGTGCCGGTTAATTGGAATAACCTTAAAAACCCAAAACGTGACATGGTGTACGTGGCTATCGCGGGCCCCTTGGCTAATCTATTGATGGCTTTTGCTTGGGGCGGCTTGATGAAAATAGGTTTTATGCTGGGCAGCAGTAATGAGTTTGTTTCTATGCCGCTAATCTATATGGGCTACGCGGGTATTTTTATTAATTCAGTGTTGATGATGTTGAATTTACTGCCGCTGTTACCACTGGATGGCGGGCGTGTACTTGCGGGGTTATTGCCGAATAAGTTAAGTTATAAATTTACTAAACTAGAGCGGCTGGGTTTTCCGATTTTAGTCGTTATAATCGCTATGGGTTGGCTATCTAAAATATTAGGGCCGCCTGTTTATTTTTTACAAACCAGTATTTTTAAAATATTTGGTATTTAGGAGGAAGAGTGAATTCAGAAGTTCCAGCGCAGTACCGTCGTGTGCTTTCAGGTATGAGACCGACAGGTCAGTTGCATTTAGGGCATTATCACGGGGTGTTGAAAAATTGGCTTGAGTTGCAACAGGAATATAAGTGTTATTTCTTTGTCGCCGATTGGCACGCACTGACGACGCACTATGAGAATCCATCCATCATTGCTGGCAGCACCTGGGATATGGTGATTGATTGGTTGGCGGCCGGAGTTGATCACGGTTTGGCTGACTTGTTTATTCAATCAAGTATTCCAGAACACGCTGAATTGCATTTATTGCTCTCAATGATGACGCCCATCGGTTGGTTGGAGCGGGTGCCAAGTTATAAGGATCAGCAAGAAAAGCTAAAGGAAATGGATTTAGCCACCTATGGATTTCTCGGCTATCCCTTGTTACAAAGTGCCGATATTCTGATGTATAAAGCGGGGCTTGTGCCGGTTGGGGCCGATCAGGTGGCACACGTTGAGTTGACGCGTGAAGTGGCCAGACGTTTCAACTATTTATACGGACGTGAGCCTGATTTTGAGGAAAAAGCAGAAGCTGCGATTAAGAAAATGGGTAAGAAGAACGCAAAAATGTTTAATAAGTTGCGTAATGCCTATCAAGAAAATGGTGACCAAGAGGCGTTAGGTGTCGCACGCGCCTTATTGGGAGCGCAGCAAAACATTACCGTTGGCGATAAAGAGCGCTTGTTTGGTTACTTAGAAGGTAGCGGTAGGGTCATTTTGCCAGAGCCACAAGCTTTATTAACAAAGGCGTCAAAAATGCCGGGCTTGGATGGGCAAAAAATGTCAAAGTCATATAACAATACCATTGCCTTACGCGATGCACCTGAGGATGTTGAGAAGAAACTTCGCACCATGCCAACGGATCCAGCGCGTGTAAGACGCACTGACCCGGGTGACCCAGCGAAGTGTCCAGTTTGGCAATTCCACGAAGTGTATTCAGACAAGGGTGTTCGTGACTGGGTGCAAGAAGGTTGTAGAACGGCGGGTATTGGCTGCATCGATTGTAAACAGCCGGTTATCGACGCGGTGTTACGTGAGTTGAAGCCGATGCAAGAAAGAGCGCGTGAATATACAGAGCAACCAGAATTGGTACGTTCGATTATTCACGAGGGTAACGAGAAGGCCCGCGACGTAGCGAAAGAAACATTGGAGGAAGTAAAAGCCGCTATGAGCATGAACTTGCTTTAGCTTGTTGTAAAGCCGAATTAGACTAAGTGTTTTTTTTAGCCCGATGAGACTCATGCTCTTGGGTGCAAACAAATTTAAGGGAATAAAATGTCAGAATTTAAAGATGTAACTATTGTTAAAAAAGCGAACGTGTACTTTGGTGGAAAGGTCGTCAGCCGAACGGTTAAATTTGCAGACGGTGTAATTAAAACCTTGGGCTTTATGATGCCAGGTGAATATAAATTTGATACCCAGGCAGCGGAAGTGATGGAAATCTTAGCGGGTAAGCTTGAGGTGTTGCTACCGGGTTCAAGCGAGTGGTTGGCTGTGAAGGGCGGTGAATCGTTTGACGTGCCGAGTCATTCTAGTTTTCAACTGAAGATTCACCAAGGAACCGATTATTGCTGCTCTTTTGTAGATTAAAAGATTAGGCTTGTCATTAAATGATGAGCCACCGTCTATACTCTAAGCGTACCTTTGATAGCGAGAGAGCTATGACGGGTTATCAAAAAACCGTGCGAAGATGATTGGGTTATCATTGCCACAGGGAGATAGACTGGTCATCATGGTGGACGAATACGCTAAAAGTCATGCAAGTTGGGTGAGTCAGGCGGCATTTGGCTTGAGATTGTTGTGATAGACTAAAGGTCACACGTTGATGCGCTTAATTTAATATTAAATGGAAAACTCCACAGAGAATGTTGTGCCTATTCAGCAACCAATGGTGTTGGTTGATGTTAAACCGTATCAAGAATTACCCGAAGATTTATATATTCCGCCAGATGCGCTTGAAGTTTTCTTAGATACGTTTGAAGGCCCGTTGGACTTACTGCTCTACCTCATCAAGCACCAAAACTTAGATATTCTAGATATTCCCGTTCTAAAAATTACCGAGCAATACATAGAATACATTGAGAAGATGCAGAGCCTGCGCATGGATCTCGCCGCGGAATATTTGGTTATGGCAGCGATGCTGGCTGAAATTAAATCCAGAATGTTATTGCCTAGGCAAGCCGAAGAGTCAGCGGATGAAAAAGATCCGCGAGCTGAACTTATCAGGCGGCTTCAAGAGTATGAGCGATTTAAGCGCGCGGCCGATGACATTGACGCTTTACCTAGGTTGTATCGAGATAATTACTTGGCAACTGCCGAATTGGTCGTTGATAAAATGGATAAACCCTTGCCTGATTTGGAGCTCGATGCCATTTTAATCGCATTTCAGGAGGTATTAAAGCGCGCTGAAAAATTTAGCCATCATCAAATTCAACGCGAGCCATTATCGGTTAGAGAGCGAATGTCACGTATTTTGGCAAGGCTATCGGATGATGCGGAAGAGTTCGTGGCTTTCCATCGTTTTTTCACAAGGCAAGAGGGTAAGAGCGGCGCAGTGGTCACGTTTTTGGCGCTTTTGGAGTTATGTAAAGAAGGCTTGGTGGAAATAGTGCAAGGTGAACCCTTGTCCGAAGTGTGGGTTAAACCGGTCGTCGAGTAGGCGCTCATCGAAGTGGTAAAATACTAGTATGGACGTAAAAGATATACTCGAAGCCTCGTTGTTTGCAGCCAGTGAACCCTTATCCATTGTGGAATTGCAGGGTTTGTTTTTACTTGAGGACCGGCCTGATAAGCACAGGGTGCGCGATTCTATCAATCAATTGCAAGATGAATATAAAGCCAAACCGATTGAGCTGGTTGAAACGGC
>DUCA01000044.1 GCA_012960055.1 Cycloclasticus sp. | reverse complement strand
CCTTGGATACGCGCCAAAGTACCAAGTGGTCCACGCGTTAATGCGATTAAAAAAGCGCTACGCGACCACGGTTTGTACTCGGTTTGTGAAGAAGCTGCCTGCCCTAATTTAGGCGAATGCTTTAATAACGGCACTGCAACCTTCATGATCATGGGTGATATTTGTACACGCCGCTGTCCTTTTTGCGATGTGGCGCACGGCAGACCCAAACCACTGGATAAAGACGAACCGCAAAAGCTCGCCGACACCATTAAAGACATGAAACTTCGTTACGTTGTCATTACCTCGGTTGACCGCGATGACTTACGCGACGGTGGCGCAGACCATTTTGCACAATGTATCAAAGCCGTACGCGCTAAAAACCCCACCATTCAAATTGAAGTACTGGTGCCTGATTTCAGAGGTCGCATGAATTTAGCGGTTGAGGTATTAGTCGAAACACCCCCCGATGTGTTCAACCATAACTTAGAAACCATTCCACGTTTATACAAAAAAGCCCGGCCAGGGTCTGATTACCAATGGTCATTAAACCTATTAAAGCGCTACAAAGAAGCGCACCCTGACGTTCCCACCAAATCCGGCATTATGCTGGGGCTTGGCGAAACCATGGAGGAAACGCTTGAAGTGATGCGAGACTTGCGAGCACACGATTGCAATATGTTAACGCTAGGGCAGTATTTGCAACCCAGCCAAGATCATTTAGCTGTTGAACGTTATGTAACACCCGAAGAATTTGATGACTTAGCACGGCTAGGCAATGAAATGGGCTTCTCACACGTTGCCAGCGGCCCGATGGTGCGCTCGTCTTACCACGCCGACCAACAAGCCTCAGGCATTATTGACTAGCGTTTAACACCTTTTCTACATCTGCTAGTCGTTGGGGTGTGCCAACATCAACCCATACACCGGTATGAAGCTGTCCACCCACTTCACCGCGCATAATAGCGTCACGGATAAGTGGTGCTAGCGGGAAAACACCCGCTGTTTGTTGCGAAAAAATGGCTGTATTAAAAATGCCCACGCCGCTGTACGTCAATCGCTCTCCCCCGGCCTCGACAACTTGCCGCTTATCCAAGTGAAAATCACCACCCAGATGATGTTCTGGGTTTTTCACAAATACTAAATGCATGCTGTTATCTGCTTTGATTTTCAAATCAGCATAGGGGATATCTGCCCAAATATCCGCGTTAACAACTAAAAAAGGCGCCGTTCCTAATAGTGGCAAAGCACGCTGAACCCCTCCGCCTGTTTCTAAGGCTTGCGCCCCTTCATCTGAATAATCAATCTTCACACCAAAACGTTCACCATTACCCAGCGCGCTCATAATCTGCTCACCTAAATACGCCACATTGATAACAAATTCGTTAAAGCCCTGTTTTTTTAACGCTAAAATGTGATGTTCAATCAAGCTTCGGCCGGCAACTTTCAACAACGGTTTAGGGCAGTTATCCGTCAAGCCGCCCATCCGTTTTCCGCGCCCCGCCGCTAAAATCATCACTTTCATCCAAGCACCCTTTCTTTTTGCTGTTGCTCGAACTTACTCACAATATGATGTTTATCCATTAGCGCTGCCAACGGTGTTAATGCCTCATAGCGACGACAAATATTCACAACGTAAGATAACGTCAACGGAATGTCATTCAAATACCCGGGCTTACCATCCCTTAAGAATAAGCGTGAAAAGATACCCAGCACTTTCAAATGACGTTGCACACCCATCCAATCAAACCACTGATAAAATTGCGTTTTATCAAATTCATCAACATGGCCTTGTTCTTTTCGCTGCTGTAAAAACACATCAAGCCATGCGTATATTTTTTCATCCGCCCAGTCGATATAACAATCCCTGTACAAAGACACCAAATCATAAGTAATCGGCCCCACAACGGCGTCTTGAAAATCAATCACACCCGGATTGTTTTTCATTGTCAGCATTAAATTTCTTGAATGATAATCTCTGTGAACAAATACTTGCGGCTGCGCCAAAGCCGATTCGCTCAATAGGTTTTTTATTGCTGTCAGTGTGGCTTTTTCTGCTGCCGATAATTCAATAGCCAACAATTTGTCAATAAACCACTCATCAAACAAACCCATTTCTTGTTGTAACAAACCTGAGCCGTACAAAGGAATATCAAGCTTAGTCACTGGCAAGTTATGCATTTTATGCAATGCCTGAACCGCATCGCCGTATCGCTCATCAGCCGTTTCATCATTCAAATAGTCTAAGTAACTTTCCGAGCCTAAATCACTCAGCACCAAAAAACCTTTTTCTAACGACTGATGAAATATTTGCGGCGCATTGATACCGTGCTCAAACAATAACGTCGCAATGGCAATAAACGATGTACAGTCCTCTTTAGCGGGTGGCGCATCCATCACCACATAAGACTCATCACCCAGAATCACACGAAAATAGCGCCTAAAACTTGCATCACTTGATGCAGGCTCACAACTGAAATCATCTGTTTCAAACACACCTTGCAACCACTCAATTAATAACCTTTTCCGTTTATCCATTTGCATATAAAAGCACTCACCTTATTCAAATTAGCCCGCGTCTAGCACCCGTGTTAATATATAAAAAAATCACTAAAGTATCGTTGAAGAATTCATCATTCTATGCGATTTTATACACCCTACGTTAGGCTCAAATAAAAAGGCGTCGCCATTAACTGTTCGTATAAATATTTTCTTGCTGGATTAACCCTCTTATTTGTTTCGTCACACTCTTTAGCAGATGATCGTTCCCAATGGGACTGTAAACTTGCTAATGATGAAGTTACTTGGGATTGCTCAGCTTCAACTCAACAACCCGCCGCAAAAGCACCGAAATCAACTGAACTTGATCACTCAACCACCAGCCATAGCGCACCAGAAACCAACGCTGTAGCAACGGCTATTCCTCGTGTAAAAGTTGCACGAAAAACTTCAAGTAATAAAATTGTCGCCACTGGCGGCTCAGCAAAAACTGTCGACACGCTGGATGTTCCTCGCGTAAAACTTTCTCAACAAGCCACAAGCAAACCAGCCACCTTAACAAAAAACAACTCCAAGCCTTGGAAATGTGAAGCGGGTGATAATGGCACTTGGGATTGTGTTCAAACGACCCCGCCAAGCACTGCTTTAGCCCATACCAAAACAACAACTCAAACAGCGATGCAAATTACCAAGCCCGCCGCCAACAACGCTGGCTCTTGGGATTGCAGCGCTGGTAAAAACGGCTCATGGGATTGCTCTCAAACCGCTCCTTCAACAATTATCGAAGTTGCAAGCTTGCCGAGTGAAGCCTCTATCGGCATACAAACTGTTGACCGCATTAGAAGTAACGCCTTATTCCATCAAATGGTTAAGCAATTTAAAGTTGACCCTTGGGATACCTGTGAAGTGACATCCGAAAGTCCGCAGGCAAACCAAAATACCATTCAACAGAACCGCTTGAATGCAGATATCAATATTCAATCCGATTACGCTGAAATTCTTACTAGAACCAACGCCAAATACACCGGTGATGTGTTAATCAAACGTGCTGATCAATCCATCACCGCTGACCAAGTTACGTTTAACAATAATAAACAAATTGCCTCCGCATCTGGCGATGTTTTCTACCAAGAAGAAGGGTTTGCTTTATACAGTGAACAAGCACAATTTCAATTAAGCGAAGATACTGGTCAATTCAAGAAAAACCAGTTTATCCTTGAAAATACCCATGCGCGGGGTACGGCTCAGCAAACCAATCTAATCAACCACAATATCAGCCAATCAACACAGGTAACATATACAACTTGTGCGCCGAGCATCAGTGATTGGGAACTGCAAGCAAGAACGCTTGAACTTAACAAAGAAACTGGGCGCGGCACAGGGCGCGATGTTTGGGTAGAAGTATTTGATATTCCATTGCTCTACACACCCTATATCAGCTTCCCAATCGATGACAGACGTCAATCTGGCATATTAGCGCCGACCTTAGGTAACTCCGACACCACAGGCATCGACCTTTCTATTCCTTATTATTGGAATATTGCACCTAATTATGACGCCACTATTACGCCACGTATCATGAGCAATCGCGGTTTAATGTTAGGCGGTGAATTTCGTTATTTATCCCGTAACAGCCAAGGCCAAGTGGCAGCAGAAATCCTCAATGACACCGACACAAACGATGCTAGAGGTCAATTCAGTTTCCAAGATAAAACTCGCTTATCGTCACGTCTTACATCAGATATTGACCTGAATTACATTTCAGATGATGACTATTTAGAAGACTTTGGCAATAGCTTAAGCTCATCAAGCGGTCGTTATTTGCAGAGTCAAGCCAGCTTGAGCTACCGTGCTGACAATTGGAGTTTACTCAGTAAAATAGATAATTACGACTCCATTGATGAGTCCATTTCTAGCGCCTCAAGACCACATCGCCGTTTACCTCAAGTACTCTTCAATCTTCACGAAACTGAGGTATTTGACGTTGCTAAAATCAACATGCGAAATGAATTCATCTATTTCGAACACAGTGCCAAAGTAGAAGCTAAACGTGTTGATTTACACCCTAGCATCAGTGCGCCACTCACAACACCTAGCAGCTTTATTATTCCAAGACTCAGTCTAAGACACACCGAATATCGCCTAAACAATCAAACGACTGGTGTCGATAGCCAGCAAAGTAGAACGCTTCCTATCTTATCTGTTGATTCAGGCCTATTCTTTGAAAGGCGCTTGGACATGGCCGGCGGCATGATTCAAACACTTGAGCCACGCGCCTATTACTTATACGTGCCGCATAAAAATCAAGACGATATTCCGTTATTTGACACCTCAGAATACGACTTCAGCTTCAATCAGCTGTTTAGAGAAAATCGCTTTTCAGGCGCGGACAGAGTCGCCGACGCCAATCAGCTTACGCTAGCCGTCACCACTAGGTTTTTTGAATCTGAAACAGGTAACGAACGTTTAAAAGCAAGCGTTGGCACCATCATTTATTTTGATGATCTTGATGTTGGGCTTAAACCTTCTAGCCCCCCCGCGACCGATAACACCTCTGATCTAGTGGCAGAAATATCAGCAAAATTAAGCAATCACTGGACAACCCGCTCTTCTTTACAATATGACCCACACGCTAGCAAGACTCAAAAATCCACACTCAGCTTTCATTATCGCGACAGTGGGGACCGTTTATTCAACGCAACCTATCGTTCGCGTTATGCAGGAACCGTCGACAGTAACGGAAATTCCAACGATATTGAACAAACCGACCTGTCGTTCAAATGGCCTCTTAGCAAAGAGTGGAGTACGGTTGGACGCTGGAACTATTCTGAAGAGCAAAACTTATCACTCGATACCTTTCTTGGTTTAGAAAAAGACACCTGCTGTTGGCGCCTAAGAGTCATTGCTAGACGCTACGTCAACGATGCGTTTGATGAAGAACCCAAAGAAGGCATATTCTTCCAATTCGAACTAAAGGGCTTAACCAGCTTCGGTGAAAAGTTAGACTCATTCCTAGAAGAAGGTATCTTAGGTTACCAAATACCTGAATAATGAACCCACTCACGATGGCAGCCGAAGACTTTAAGGCGGCTATCTAGCTCCCACACTTTTTTTTACTTTTACACAATATGAAAATTTTAAAACTCTCAAACTATATACCTGCAATATTCTTTTTAAGCCTGCTCTCTGTTCAGGCCTTAGGACAAAATTCCGTCAACAGAATCATCGCTATCGTTGATAAAGGCGTTATTTTACAAAGCCAGCTGGACGAACAAGTAAAACAAATGTACCAACGTTTACCTGCTGAGCAACGCGCTTCCATCGCGCGAGAAGACATCGAAATGCGCGTTCTCGATAGAATGATTATTACCGAACTACAACTGCAGATCGCACGACGTAGTGCAATTAAAATCTCTGACGCTGACATACTAGGTTCAATCGATCGCATTGCAAACGCGAATAAACTATCGTCCGAGAAATTCCTAGCGGTACTGCAAAAAGACGGCGTTACCTTAAAATCATTCAAAAAATCTATTCGAGACCAAATGTTAGTGCGACGGGTTCAATCCAGCTACGTGCACCACGAAGTCAAGGTCTCCGAACAAGAAGTAGCTAGTTTCTTGAAACTACTAACGCAAAGCCAAGGTGATCAATCCACTGAGTACCGTTTAGGCCACATCCTCATTGCAACCCCTGAAAATGCCTCTCCGCAACAAATAGAAAAAGCAAAGAAAAAAGCTGACCGTATTATTAACTCTTTAAATAACGGCAAAAAGTTCTCAACCTTATCTATTGCTCAATCTGACGCCAACAACGCACTTGAAGGCGGCGACCTAGGATGGATGAAGCTCGCTCAAATGCCCTCTTTATTAACCCCTTATGTCGAAAAGATGGAAGCGGGTGAGCATTCAACTACCATTCAAAGCCCCAGCGGATTTCATATCATTAAATTATTTGAAACCCGCGGCCAACAAAAAGTCATGGTGACCAAAACGCACGTCCGCCATATTCTTTTAAAAATTAACGCCCTC
>DUCA01000043.1 GCA_012960055.1 Cycloclasticus sp. | reverse complement strand
GCACCGATTAACGACAAAGGCGAGTTGATTTTAGAGAAGTTTGAAGCGCTTATCAGTAAGAAGACAAAGTTTGCTGCCATTTCGCATATGTCGAACGCACTGGGAACCATTAACCCGATTAAGCAATTGATTGATTTGCTGCACCAACACGATGTCCCTGTATTAATCGATGGTGCGCAGGCGATCCCACATATTTCGGTTGATGTACAAGCGCTGGATTGTGAATTTTATGTGTTCTCTGGCCATAAACTCTACGCACCAACGGGTATTGGCGCGTTGTATGGCAAGATGGAGCAATTAGAACAACTGTCGCCGTACCAAGGTGGTGGAGATATGATCAGCATCGTGACATTCGACAAAACGGTGTATAACAAAGTGCCGTATAAGTTTGAAGCTGGAACGCCGAACATTGTTGGAACGATTGGCTTGGGTGCGGCGATTGATTATATAAATACCGTGGGTATTGATGCGATTGCGGCACATGAAAACAGCTTGCTGGAATATGCTGTTGAGCAATCAAAAAACATCGACAAGTTAAGAATTATTGGTACCGCGGATAATAAAGGCGCGATTATGTCATTTGTGTTGGATGGTATTCACCCGCACGATATAGGCACGATGATGGATCACCAAGGTATTGCAGTCAGAGCAGGGCACCATTGTGCGATGCCAGTAATGGATTTCTTCGGTGTGCCAGCAACGGCCAGGGCGTCTTTTGGCATGTATAACACACACCAAGAAGTGGACGCCTTAATGGCGGGAATTGAAAACTTAATAGAGATGTTTGGCTAATGTTGGATGACTTAAGAGACCTGTATCAAGAAGTAATTTTTGATCACAATAGAAACCCACGAAACTTTCGTGAAATGGAAGATGCAGATCGTCAAATAGACGGTTTTAACCCGTTATGTGGCGACCGGTTAACGTTGTTTATAAAATTTTCAGATGGAAAAATTTCAGATGCAAGTTTTCAAGGACAAGGCTGTGCTATTTCAACTGCTTCGGCTTCGCTTATGACCGACATCGTTAAAGGGCAAACAGAACAAGAGGCGCAGCATTTATTCTCGTTGTTCCATAAAATGGCGACCGGCGAAGACGTAGAAATGGAAGAGCTAGGAAAGTTGGCTGTATTGGCAGGTGTTTGCGAATACCCTGCGCGTGTTAAGTGTGCAACTTTACCGTGGCACACGCTGGATGCGCTTCTTGAAGGCGCGGAAGAACCTGTTACTACAGAATAACCCAGCGGACCAGAAGTACTCGTATGCGTGAACTTAACCCCATCACCAATAAAATAGCAGACCTTAAAGAGCGAACCTTATCGCTTAGGGGGTACCTTTGACTTTGATGAAAAACAAGAGCGTCTAACCGAAGTTTTAAGGGAGTTAGAAGACCCAGCGGCATGGAATGACCCTGCGCGCGCACAAGCCTTGGGTAAAGAGCGTGGTCAATTAGAGTTGGTTGTCGACACGGTGATTGAATTAACGGCTGGTTTGGACGACGCAACAGATTTGTTGGAAATGGCCGTTGAAGAGGCTGACGATGAAACGGTCGGCACCATTGAGGACGACCTAAACGATTTTGAAGAAAAGGTGAGTCGACTTGAATTTCAACGAATGTTTTCGGGTGAAATGGATGCGAATAGCGCTTTCTTAGAAATTCAATCTGGATCAGGTGGTACAGAAGCACAAGATTGGGCAGAAATAATTCTGCGTATGTATTTACGTTGGGGCGAACAGCACGGTTTTAAAACCGAGTTAATTGAAGTGTCAGCCGGTGATGTAGCAGGGATTAAAAGTGCGACCGTATCCATTCAAGGCGATTACGTTTACGGTTGGTTAAGAACTGAAATTGGCGTACATCGCCTAGTGCGTAAGTCACCGTTTGATTCAGGTAATCGTCGTCATACATCGTTTGCAGCCGTTTTTGTATCGCCAGAAATTGACGACGATATTGAAATTGATATTAATCCTGCCGATTTACGGATAGACGTGTACCGCGCCAGTGGCGCGGGTGGCCAGCACGTCAATAAAACAGAGTCTGCGGTAAGAATCACGCATTTACCCACCAATACCGTGGCACAGTGCCAGAATGACCGTTCGCAGCACAAAAACAAAGCTACGGCGATGAAGCAATTGAAAGCCAAATTGTATGAATTAGAAATGCAAAAGAAAATGGCAGATCAGCAAGAGCAAGAAGAAAACAAATCAGATATTGGCTGGGGAAGTCAAATCCGTTCCTATGTGCTCGATCAATCGCGCATTAAAGATTTACGCACCGGTGTTGAAACCGGCAATACACAAGCCGTGCTCGACGGGGCATTGGATCAATTTATAGAAGCCAGTTTAAAAAGTGGGATTTAAGTTATGAGTGAGAAAAAACAACAAGCAACGCAAGATGAAAACAAGTTAATAGCCGTTCGTCGTGAAAAGCTGGCTGAGATTAAAAAACAGGGTAATGCCTACCCGAATGACTTCAGGCGCGAGCATTTTTCTGAAGCATTGCACGCCGAATACGACCAATTTGATAAAGAAACATTAGCTGAAAAAGACATCAGTGTGTCATTGGCGGGTCGCCTTATGGCTAAACGTGTAATGGGTAAAGCCAGTTTTGCTCAGGTGCAAGATATGACGGGGCGTATGCAGTTATTCGTACAGCGCGACACCTTGCCAGAAGGGCATTATCAAACTTTTAAAGGATGGGATATTGGTGACATTATCTCTGTTGAAGGCGTGCTGTTTAAAACTAAAACAGGTGAATTGTCTGTTCGCATTTCATCGATTAATTTACTCACTAAATCGTTGCAACCATTACCAGAAAAATTCCATGGTTTAACTGATCAAGAACAACGTTACCGCCAACGTTATGTTGACTTAATCATGAACGACGAGTCACGCAAGGTATTCCAAATTCGCAGTAAAGTGGTGAGTTTTATTCGCAATTACTTAGTGAATAACAACTTTATGGAAGTGGAAACACCGATGATGCACGTGATTCCTGGCGGCGCGACTGCCAAGCCTTTTGCGACGCACCATAATGCCTTGGATATGGAATTGTTCCTACGTATAGCACCGGAGCTATACCTTAAGCGCCTAGTCGTTGGCGGCTTTGAACGCGTGTTTGAAATAAACCGCAGCTTTAGAAATGAAGGCCTGTCCACACGTCATAACCCAGAATTCACCATGCTTGAGTTTTATCAAGCCTATGCTGATTACAAAGATTTGATGGACTTAACCGAAGATATGCTACGTACGCTAGCGCAATCTGTTTTGGGTTCAACCACTGTGCATTATCAGGGTGATGACTACGATTTGGCAAAGCCGTTTAGACGCATGAGCGTGATTGAATCTATTTTACATTACAACGCGGATATCACCGAAGAGAACTTAGCGACGAAAGAAGCCGCTACTGAGGTAGCTGAGCGATTACATATTCCGCTAGAAGCGAGTTATGGGCTGGGTAAAATTCAAATTGAAATATTTGAGAAAACAGTAGAAGAAAAGCTTCACGAACCGACGTTTATTACCGAATACCCAACCGAAGTATCACCATTAGCGCGTAGAAGTGACGCGAACCCGTTTGTAACCGATCGTTTTGAATTCTTTGTCGGCGGCCGTGAAGTGGCCAATGGTTTCTCCGAATTAAATGATTCAGAAGATCAGGCTGAACGTTTCAAGCAACAAGTTGAAGACAAAGAAGCAGGCGATGATGAAGCCATGCATTACGACGCCGATTACATTCGTGCGCTAGAAATCGGTTTGCCACCAACAGCCGGCGAGGGCATTGGTATTGATCGTTTAGTGATGTTTTTAACCGATTCTGCCTCCATCCGCGACGTGATCTTGTTTCCGCATATGCGACCAGAAAACTAATACTGATACCTCCTAATTCTGATGACGATTATTGAATTCCTAACCCCATGGGAATTTTCACCTGCCTTGGTGGTGTTCGTTGTTGGCTTGGGGGCGTTTTATTACCTAGGTATGTGCGCAACGGACAATGCTAATAAAACAGCAAAGTATTATTGGCAGGCCACAGGTTTTTATATCGGCTTAGCGTCCATTTACTTGGTCTCACATAGCTATTTAGATTATTTGTCGCAGTACATGTTTTGGGTGCATCGTTTTCAACATTTGGTGCTGCATCATTTCGCGCCTTTGTTGATAATTCTGGGCGGCGTTGAGATTATTCGTAAGAGCTTGCCGCGCTGGTTGGTCAATTGGCCTGCGTTACCGGCCGTTATTCGCTTACCATTCGAATTACCTTACCGGCTAATTCAACATCCCGTTATCGCTCCGGTTGTATTTGTTGGTTTGATTTATCTGTGGCTCATACCCGATATTCACTTTGCCGCGATGTTAAGCCAAAAACTGTATTACCTGATGAACTGGTCGATGCTCATAGATGGCCTATTATTTTGGTGGCTAATTTTAGGACCCGATTGGAAAGGAGAGGAGCAGGGCTTCAGTGTTCGCATCATCATGATGCTGGTTGTTGTTGTGCCGCAGCAGCTATTAGGCGCTTATTTAACGTTGAGTAGTTCGGTGATATACGATGTGTATGATGTGTGTGGCCGAGCGTGGCCCATCAGCCCAATGGCCGATCAAATTTATGGTGGTATCGTTACTTGGATACCGGCCAGTATGATGAGTGTTTTGGGCTTGGTGCTCGTACTTCGTCGACGATTAAATCATCAAAAGAGAATGGAAAATGAAATTAGTTAAGCAATCACTGATACCCTTGTTGTGTTTGGTGTTATTTGCGTGTGCGGATAAACAACCGACGCGCTTAACCGATGTGACCGGGTTAATTCCAGATTTGGAATTTGAATTGACCGACGAAAACAACAAAAAAGTAACCGCAGAAAATTATTTAGGTTCTACAGTAGCAATATTTTTTGGTTTCACCTCTTGCCCTGAAGTTTGTCCGACGACGATGCATCAACTGTCGAGTATTCTTAGCAAAATAGGTGAGTCTGCCAAGTCAGTTAACGTGTTGTTTATCTCTGTTGACCCGGAAAGAGATTCGGCTGAAAATCTTAAAAAGTACACAGCCGTATTTGGTGCTTCTTTTATTGGTTTGCGCGGTGATGAGGCGGTTATTAAAGAGATGACGAAACGCTATCGCGTAACGTTTGGTTATGGGGAGAAAAACCAACAAGGGGATTACGAGGTATCACATAGCGGAGCCGTGTTTATATTTGATACCGAAGGGAAAGCTCGGTTGTTAGCCACGCAAAGCAGTTCAGCTGAGGATATTGAAATTGATTTGAAGAATTTAATTGATGCCTCAAACTAACCGCTAATAAAAATATCTTCTAGTCATTCATTTTTTCAGATTCCATTAAAATAGGTAAAACGCCAATATCGTGAAACGAGCCTGTTAGCATGGCTTGAGCTGCTCAAGGTTTGGCGCTGACGTGTCTTTAGCCCTACTAAACGCAGCAACATGAGCGCTGTGCTCCCATGTTTTGTTAAAGCGATTGGGGCAAGAACCTTTGATTGAGAATTGACCATTGGCTCAATGGTGATGCTCATGATTAAATTACCACCTGCACGATTGCCCATTGATGTTATGCCAATTTGAATATTTTCTATCTTGTTACTAACCCTGTAAAGCGGAGAGTTGGCAACCTTTAGTAGCTGTGCGGATAATGCGCACCAGTATTGATGATGCGTGCTAACTCCTCTGCCGTTGCGTTTCCATTATCTGCCACTTCAATAGCAAGGTCTGGAAAAGCAGCTAAAACCAACGCTTCATTCTCTAGGTCATTCTTTAAATATTTGTAGAAAATCTTCTGTGACAGAGACGGTTTATTTCAACCCCATTCGTTTAGCTAATGATTTTAGTCTAGACCATATTTTGGAAGTCGGATTGATAATTTTGTGTCATCTTGCAAGATCAATTCGTGCTGCTGAATGTAGTCAGTTTTTAACACGATAAGGCCGGAAAAGTTAGAATCTGTATCGGCTATTGAGTTTAAAACAGTGCCTATGCTGTTTTGATTGTTTGGCAAATAAATATTTTCGCCACACTCAAACAACTTATCTGATTGATAAATAACTAATCGTTTTTTAACGCTACCTTTGTAATGTAGTCGCGCTACTACTTCTTGTCCTGTGTAGCAACCTTTCTGAAAGCTAATGCCTTCAAGAAGTTCTAGGTTAAGCATTTGAGGGATAAACAATTCGCTTGTATTTAACGTTATATCGGGGAAGCATTCTGCGGCCATTAACTGATCCCAATGAGCACGGTTTGAATTTAATGTGTAATTAGAATCTGCGGATATTAATTGATGTGTATCAACACTTATAATGAACATCATTAGGTTGAGGTCATCACCCAGTGTAACTGATGCTATCGTTTGTAGGTCTTTTCGCGTGTTGTCAGAAATGGCGACTTGTGAACCAAGCGCTACATAGGTATTTGATACATTGGTAATTTGGACATCTGAGCGAAAAACAAACATTTTTAAGCGTTTAATGAGGCGGTCAACCCATTCGGTGTTGATTAGCATATAAATAATGCCGTCGACCTTGAATAGGTGAAATAAGCTAATGACGCGGCCCTTTGGATTACATAACGCGCCGAA
>DUCA01000042.1 GCA_012960055.1 Cycloclasticus sp. | reverse complement strand
CGGCTAGCCGTAACAGGCGCCATTAAAGACACCGCCATAGAGTATGACGATATCGCCTATTACGCGGCTGAATATTTCCTAAAAAACCATTGCGATGCGCTCCTCGAACGCTACGGCTTAGAAGAAAAACCAAAAGATGAAACTGCTCTTTTGGAAGCCATAGGTAAAAAACGTGGTGCGCTGGTTAGCGGCGGTAAAATCAACCTTAATAAAACGTCTGCGATTTTCATTCACGACTACCGCAGTGGCACACTGGGCAGTATCACACTCGAAACACCGGCAATGATTGAAGTGGAAGTCGCAAAAACAGAAAAACTAATCGCTGAAAAAGCAGCTTTAAAGTCCGTTCGAAAAAAGAACTGGAAAAAGAGGAAATAAATATTTCGTTATTTATTAATAACGCCGTGTAGTCAACGTGAGTGTTGTTTTTTTCGCCAAAGGAACAAGCCACACCCCGACTACCCTGTTTAGTTTTTGGACTGGCATAGTCTTTAATATGGCGACCCACAAAATCTTTAATGCTGAAGAATTCATCAACCGAACTCCTTCTAGCGAGGTGTTTACGCAACGTATCTGAAATGTCCATTTCCCCAACCTGACCACTCAATAAACGCTTTGAGCCCATCTCTAACCAGTTTCCTTAAACGTAAACGAGTAGATTTCAAGCACGCAATCTTTAACGACAATTTAATCATCATCACCCGTCGTATGAGGTGGATTGGCGCTAGACGTGAATTTTTTATTTGCGCTGAAGACCACGGTCCTATCATCCCTCGAAATCAGTGGACGTAAAAGTCACATTAACTGAAGCAACTTTCCCTTACTTCTTAGACTTGGCTTCTTAGACTTGGCTTCTTAGGCCTTTCTCTAACAACACCACTACTTCTACTAACACGGCTTGGAACGACTTTCCCTCTCAAAGCCATGGCGTCTAAAATTCGTCTTCTTCTCTGTTCACTCGCTTGGTATAAATAATATAAATCCCGCCAAAAACAACTAGAAATATCGCTATCCATTTAACAATTTGCTGCGTACTGGTCGGCTCTGAGCTATTCGGGTGGCGCTGGCCTATATAGAAATCAAAGTCCCGAGTTGTATCGTGGCCATCTTTATCTAAATACAATACTTTGCCGTGGTACCTTCCTTTAACCTTCGGGGTGAATTTCAACAACATCGAGCCTTTTCGGTAACTATCTAAAGGCAGTGCGCTTATAGGTTCAAATACATCCTCATTCATGTAACCGATTGAAAATGAGAAGGCTAATTTCTTCGAATCTTCTTCCATAAAGTCCAATACAATCGTTGTTTCAACCAAGTCTGGAGCTTGCTGGCAATACACTTCACCCTCTTGGGTTGAGGGTTGATAGGCTGTGAGATGAATCCCACGATCCTTACCAATCATTAAGGTACAAGCCCCGTTCTTGGTATCAAGATTGCCATGTGCAAACGCATAATTGCCGATAAACACTAAGCCAAGCAAAAATATTCTCATTCTAAAAATCCCTGTTATTAATCTCATTAAGTGTATTTAAAATACTGATAAGTTCAACAATATGCCCATATCCCCCTTTAACTTAAAAAAACATCGCCCCATCGTTTGAATCTTACGTATTTTAAGTTTGTTGAGAGACGATTGCCATTATACAATGCGCACTTTATTGTCTTTTTCTTATTGCTCTACACAAACCCTAAGGACGTCTAGATGAATCTTGTAGCCCGCTTTACCGCTCTTCTGTTTATTTTCTTACCGACATTAGCTTTCTCTGCTGCTACTCGTGAGCACCCACAACTTGATCTTACCGATCATACCGTTGGTTATATGGCGTTAGTCGTGTTTGTTGTCGCATACACCTTAGTTATTTTTGAAGAACAATTACACTTGCGCAAATCCAAGCCTGTATTACTAGCCGCAGGCCTTATTTGGATAATGATTGCCATTGTTTACCAACAGAACGGCTTTGATCACGCGGCTGAAATTGCTATACGACATAACTTCCTTGAATACTCAGAGCTATTCTTCTTCTTACTGGTTGCGATGACCTACATCAACGCGATGATTGAGCGCGGCGTATTTGATGCCCTAAGAGGCTGGTTGGTTGAAAAAGCCTTTAGCTACAAAGCATTATTCTGGTTGCTCGGCATCCTTTCCTTCTTTATATCGCCGGTGGCAGATAACCTAACAACGGCTTTAATTATGTGTACCGTTGCCTTAACGGTCGGCTCAAAAGAACCCAAGTTTGTTGCTATTTCTTGCATAACAATTGTTGTTGGCGCGAACGCTGGCGGTGCATTTAGCCCATTTGGTGACATTACCACTTTGATGGTTTGGCAAAAAGGTATCGTGCAATTCAGCGAGTTCTTCGCTTTATTCTTACCGTCAGTGGTGAACTTTGTCGTACCCGCAGCCATCATGCATTTCTTTATCCCATCTGGCTCACCAGACCCTATTGAAGACGAAGATCTGACGATGAAACGAGGCGGTATTATCATCGTTGTTTTATTCTTGCTAACTATTGCTACAGCCGTAAGCTTCCATAACTTCTTACACTTACCACCGGCTATCGGCATGATGACTGGCTTGGCGTATTTGAAATTCTTTGGTTATTACTTAAAAAGAACTGTTTCAGATGAGCAGACTTACAGTGAAAATAGTTTTCAAGAAAGCATGGATGTTGAAAGTTCTGAGCGCCACACGTCAAAACCAAAAGGTTTCGATGTATTCGATAAAGTAGCGGGCGCAGAGTGGGACACTTTGTTCTTCTTCTACGGTGTCATCATGGCTGTTGGCGGCCTTGGTTTTATTGGCTACTTAGGCATGGTATCCGAAGCCATGTACGGTCAATTAGGCCCCACAACGGCTAATATTATCGTCGGCGTTTTATCTGCGATTGTCGATAATATCCCTGTCATGTTTGCCGTTTTAACCATGCAGCCTGATATGTCTCATGGTCAGTGGTTATTGGTCACACTAACTGCTGGTGTAGGCGGCAGCTTATTATCCATCGGTTCAGCGGCTGGCGTGGCCCTTATGGGTCAAGCACGGGGCATCTATACATTTGCCTCTCACCTTAAATGGACGCCTGTAATCGCGCTGGGCTATGTTGCCAGCATCTACGTTCATATGTGGGTTAATGCTGCCCACTTCTAAGCAATAATATTTAGTGCAACTCAATGAGTGATAACGTTTCACCGCCTGTTCTTGGCTTCGCAGCTAACAGCGGCACGGGTAAAACAACTTTATTAAGCCGCCTCATTCCTATCTTGAATGAGCGCGGCATTAAGGTTGGTTTAGTCAAACACAGTCATCACAACTTTGATATTGACCAACCCGGCAAAGACAGCTACCGCCTAAGAAAAGCAGGCGCCTCCCCTGTTGTACTGATATCAAGCCACCGACGCGCAGTGATCACTGAATTATCTTCAGGCGACCCTACCTTGGCTGAACAACTGTACTGTTTCCCCGTTGGCTCTGTTGATTTAGTCATCGTCGAAGGCTTCAAACACGAAGAATTTCCTAAAATAGAGTTGCATAGAGCTGAATTGAACTCAGCATTCTTACATCCTGACGATGACACAATCATTGCTATCGCCAGCAATAGCGACGTAACGGCTCCCCTTTTAGTTCTCGACATCAACAACCCAGAACAAATCGCTAACTTTATAAGCCATCAGTTTTTAGTATCGAGCGATAATGATTGACTCTTGCGCCACACCTGACTTATTAACTCTTCAACAAGCTCTTAGCCAAATACTGAGCGCATTGCCCTCTCAACCTAGTTACGAACGTCTATCGCTTAAAAAAGCGTTAAACCGCATTGTCTATCAGGATATTCAATCTGCTATTGATATCCCAAGTTTCAGAAACTCGTCCATGGATGGCTATGCGATGCATTCGACCGACTCAAAAAAAGCCGATCTAAACGTTGTTGGAACATCATGGGCGGGTAAGCCATACACAGGGCAAATATCGCACGGCGAGTGCATACGGATTTTCACCGGCGCGTATGTGCCAGATGATTGTGACTGCGTGGTTATGCAAGAAAATATCACACTGATTAACCACTCCATCAAAGTCAACCAAGCAGTTAACGCTAATGAAAATATTAGAAACATTGCTGATGACACGAAAAAAGGTCAAACCCTCTTTATGAAAGGCGATGCCCTAAAATCTGCCGACATTGGCCTACTCGCTTCATGCGGCGTTGCTGACGTTGCTGTTTTTAAAAAGATGACCGTTGGCTATTTCTCAACCGGCGATGAACTTGTTTCCATTGGTTCACAACCCGCGCTAGGGCAAATCTTTGACAGTAACCGCTATACATTACACGCTATGCTTGAAGAAGCGGGCGTTATCCCCGTCGACATGGGGGTTATTGCGGATACCCCAGATGCCGTAGAGGCCGCACTACTAGCAGCCTCTAAACACTGCAACATGATTATTACCAGTGGCGGAGTTTCTGTTGGAGAAGCTGATTTTATTACCGATATTCTGGCGAAAATCGGTAAGATCAATCTCTGGAAAATTGCTATTAAACCGGGCAAACCCTTGGTTTTCGGCTCAATTAACGACACCGCTTTTTTTGGTTTACCGGGCAATCCCGTGTCCGTTATGGTGACGTTCAAACAAGTCGTTTTACCAGCGATAAACAAACTGATGGGACATCAAACACCCCAACAGCCCATCACGCTGCAGGCTACCACCACTGACAACATTAAAAAACAGCCCGGACGCATCGAGTTTCAACGAGGCATCGCCAAGAATATTGACGGCAATATATTCGTTAGCCCAACGGGATGGCAAGGCTCTCATATGCTTAGTTCCATGTCTAAAGCCAATTGTTTCATCATATTAGAGCAGCACATCGGCGATATCAGCAAAGGACAAACCGTCAACATTCAATTACTAGGAGTATCTTTATGAAAGGCACATCCATTCTCGTCACCGGCGGTGCCGGTTATATCGGCAGCCATGTGGTTAAATTACTCGGTGAACGCAACGAAAATATCGTTGTCTTAGACGACCTTTCAACCGGCTTTGAAGAGTCCATTTTACAGGGTAAATTGATTAACGGTAACACCGGAGACAAGGCGCTCGTCCAAAAGATTCTTGAAGAATACAATGTCGAATCTGTGCTGCACTTTGCCGCCCATACCATTGTTCCAGAATCGGTAGAAAACCCACTCAAGTACTACCAAAACAATACCTGCTGCACTCGTAATTTACTTGAATGCTGTGCCGAAGCCGGTATTAAGCACTTTATTTTCAGTTCCACTGCGGCCGTGTATGGCGAACTTGAAACCGGCTTTGCTTCCGAAGACACGCCAAAAGCACCCATTAACCCCTACGGTAGTTCAAAGTTGATGAGTGAACAGATGATTCGTGATTTATCCCTAGCAAGCGATTTAAATCACGTTATTTTGCGTTACTTCAATGTCGCCGGTTCTGACCCCGATGGGCAAATAGGCCAGTCAACTAAAAATGCAACGCTACTGATTAAAGTAGCCGCGGAAGTTGCCATCGGTAAACGTGACAAATTATTGGTGTTTGGAACAGATTACCCAACACCCGATGGCACCGGTATTCGTGATTATATTCATGTTTCCGACCTCGCTGCTGCCCACATTAATGCGCTTGATTACTTAAGAAATAATGGCGAATCCACGACACTTAACTGCGGTTACGGGCACGGCTTTAGCGTTAGAGAAGTGATTGACGCGATAAACAAGGAAAACGGTACGCCCATTCCTGTTGAAGAAATGCCGCGCCGCGCAGGTGACCCAGCCGAACTGATTTCGGTTGCCAAGAAAATCCGCCAAACAATAGGTTGGCAACCCCAATTTGACGACTTAAACCTTATCGTAAAAACATCCCTGGCTTGGGAAAAAAAATTATCCGGCAAGTAGGCTAATCATCTCCATCGGGTATGACCGCTTCCACCACCGCCACGCCTGCTTTTACCGGTAATAAAGCCACACCAACAACCGTATCCACCGTAGAAATAATGGAGCAACCGTTTAATATCGCCGCTGTAAAAAATAACAACGCTATCTTCAAATTCAATTTATTCATGGCCTCATCATACACCGTTCATCGTACTGCTTTGTGAAACGCCCCATCGTTTTAATCACCTTTCTTGTAAGACTGTAAAAAACCCTTAATCCGCTCTAAACCCAACTCTATGGATTCCATTGTTGTCGTGTAAGCGAACCTAAGATATTTTTCCGGTTGGCTCTGCCCAAAGTCTTTGCCCGGCGTTGTTGCTACCCCGCCTTTGTCCAACAATTCGAGCGCAAACGCATAACTATCATCGGTAAAGGCACTGCAATCGGCATAAATATAAAAAGCACCTTGCGGTTTATTCGCCATCACAAAACCTAGCGCTTTTAGGCCGTCGTATAACGCATCACGACGTTGCTCAAACTCACCACGCCGTTGTAGCAATATATTCCACGTATCGTCATTAAAGGCCGCTAGCGCCGCGTACTGTGAATGCGTTGGAGCAGCAATATACAAATTTTGCATTAACCGTGTAGCCGCTGACACGGCGTATTCCGGCACAATCAACCAACCGATTCGCCAACCTGTCATACCGAAAAACTTCGAAAAGCTGTT